>QHXD01000830.1 GCA_003223895.1 Acidobacteriota bacterium | reverse complement strand
GTTCATCGTTGTTGGAAGGTGGACACAAGACGGATTCGATTTCTTCCTCGGGGATCTCTCTAAGGCACCGGGTGCATTTCATTGGTTCCATAATACATTGGACTGCGGCTGGGGAACTTCCGGCATCAGTCCATGCCGAAATGCTGGCGGGCCATGTTGGCGATGGTTTTGCCGATGCTCAGCGAGGAAGTGGCGGCGGGGGAAGGCGCATTGAGGACGTGAATCATGCGTTCGGCGCGGATGACGTGAAAGTCGTCGAGGAGATTGCCGTTCGTATCGACGGCCTGCGCGCGGACGCCGGATCCGCCGGGTTGGAGATCTTCGGGTTTCAACTCCGGCAAAAGACGCTGTAGCGCGGACACGAAGGCGTTCTTGCTGAGAGAGCGCCAGAATTCTCCAGCACCGGTTCTCCAGTATCGCGCGGCCATCTTCCAGAATCCCCTGTAGCTGAACGTGTCTGCTACATCGGTCAAACGAAAATCGGTCTTTCGATAACCCTCGCGCATGAACGCGAGGACGGCATTAGGACCCGCCTCCACGCCGCCTCCGATCATGCGCGTAAAATGGACTCCGAGGAACGGGAAGCGCGGATCCGGGACGGGATATATGAGGTTACGGACCAGCGAATGGCGCGACGGGTTCAGCTCGTAATACTCGCCGCGGAATGGAATGATGTGCACCCGGGGATCGATCCCGCACATTCGGGCAACACGATCCGACTGCAATCCGCCACAGTTCACCAGCGCATCGCAGTGAAATTCTCCTGCATTCGTTTCGAGAACGAGCCGGCCGTCCGAGCGACGGCACGCCGTGAACCGCGCAGTCGTCTTCACATCACACCTGCGCTCGGAAGCCATCTGTCCCAGCGTATGCGCTACGGCCTTGTAATCCACAATGCCTGTTTCGCGAACGAACAATCCTCTAATGCCGGCTGCGTGAGGTTCGTACTCCTTTATTTCGTCCGGATCCAGCCAGCGCATTCCGCGTAGCCCGTTCGCTTCACCCCGCCGATACAATTCCTGCAAGCGCGGCAATTCCTCCTCCTCTGTGGCAACGACAATTTTGCCGCAGCGCTCGTGCGCAATGCCGTGCTCCTGGCAAAATCGATACATGGCCTCGCGCCCTTCGACACAAAGCTGAGCCTTCAGAGAACCAGATTTGTAGTAAAGACCCGAGTGGATGACGCCGCTGTTATGACCTGTCTGATGAGAAGCCAACCGAGGCTCGGCCTCGACGAGAACAAGACGACAATGCCGCCGCCGATAATCGCGATGTCGTGCTGTTCCACGTGTTTATTCTATGGCACAACCAGTTCCGCAACCGAATACCAGTCGCTCCGCCGGGTAAGGAACATCCAGATGAGCCGTATGACGGTCCAGTACTGGCCCCGTGGCGATCCGCCGCGCACTGATCCGATCATTGTCCCGTCAGCTCGAGTCAGGTACCGTTTTGCGGCGTCACGCCGGAAAAAGCTCAGCGTCTCGCGGAGTTGGAGCCCGCATTCGAGAAAGAACTTACGCTCCCGGCGGTCAGGTACACCAAAGGTCCATGGCTCACCCCAGGCAGTGGTGTATTTATGCTGCGGAATGTGGGGAAATTTTTCAAGCAGCTCGAGCATGGCCTGGCTTGCAAAGTCCATGACGAGTGAACTTCCGGGCGCGGAGTAATTCGCAATCGTGCGAAGTGTTTCCCGAACCGACTGTTCTGAAAGATACATGCTCACGCCCTCCCAGATGAAAAAGGTCTTTTCAACGGGCGTGTACCCGGCGGCTCGAAGCACGTCACGAAGTGTGTCCCGCTTGAAATCGATCTCGGCAAACTGAACGTGCGATGGAATCGATCCCAGAGCCTCTTCGAGACGCTGCTTCTTGATTTGCTGCGTGGACTGGTAGTCGACTTCGAAAACTTTCTTACCTTTCAGCCGGTCCGCGTAACGATACGCGCGAGTATCGAATCCCGCACCAAGCACAACGACCTGCGTCGCCCCGTTCTCGAGCGCGGCTTGCAGGTGGTCGTCGATGAAACGTGTGCGTATGAGAAGCAGGTTCGACATTCCTGCAACTTCACGGTTCTGGCGTCCTTTCTCGTAGTCTTCCTGCAAGGCGCCGCCGATGGGGTGTTCGGTGATGAGCTGCAGCTGGGCAGGTCCCAGAAGACGCTCCGCGAGCCAATCCGGATTGCGCACGCTGGGATCAGGCTCGCGGGCGCCATAGGCTCTGAGGGCTGCCACCACGATGGAGGTTCGAGATGGCTGTCCGGGCCCAAAGCCGCTACCGCGTGATGCCTGATGTGACAGGTGCTCCGGCTGTCGCGACTTCGGCGTCATATGCGATCCTTCCGCCAACGATGGTCATCACGGGTTTAATGTCCTTGATCTGATCGGCCGGAATGGTCAGGTAGTCGCGGTCCAGCACGAGCATGTCCGCCAGCTTGCCCGGCTGGATCGAGCCGAGATTGTTTTCCTGAAACACGAAATACGCGTTCTTGCGGGTGTGGGCAATCAACGCGTCCTCGCGACTGATGGTTTGACGAAGGACCTTCGTGCCTCCCACCATCTTACCGGTCACCGCCCACCACAACGTTGTAAACGGGAGGATCTGATTCGCCCTGCTTCCATCGCTGCCGAATCCCCACGTGATGCCGCTGCTCTGAATCGTGCTCAGCGGCGCCATGTCGTATGCGCTTTCGCCGAAGATCCGCTGATTGATGCCGCCGTTGATAACAGCCCATGGATGCACGGCCGCATACATGCCCATTTCCTTCATGCGTGCGAGATGCGACGGTTGGATCCGGTTGACGTGGGCCAGTACCCACCGCAGGTTCTTGATGGGATATTCCTTGTTGACGGCCTCGATCTGGTCGAGGAACCCGCCGATCGTATCTTCCAGCTCCGCGTGAACGTGGAGAGGAAGGCGTGCCTTCGCAATTTCGGTAATAATGCGGCGCCAGAGGGCAAGCTGATCGGGCTTCGGATCGGACTTAACCAAAAACATCGGATCGTGCAAAGGCCCATAAACGCTTTCACCGAAGGTGACGTGATCGAGGTAGTTGTTCCCCTGAAACAGTTTCATCTGCGCGATCTGGGGGAGAGCTCGAGCAACCTGCTCCGGAGTGGTTCCAGTACCAACACCATCAATACAAAAAACCCGGACGTTCAGCTGCCCCTGATCCGCCCATCGCCGATAAACCGGTAACATATCGGCTTCGCATCCGGCGCTGCCGAATGCCGTGAGGCCGGCGCGATTCAGGTCTTTGATCATGGCGGCCGTACTCGCCTGGATCTCGTTTGCCGGCGCCACGGGAAGCTTGGCCGCCAGCGCGCGAATGCCCGCTTCCTCAATCCGGCCGGTCGGCTCATCAATGCCAAGCGCCTTCAGTGCCCGGCTGTTGAGATATGTTTCGTAATACGACGCCTGCAGCAGCACCGGATTGTCGGGGACAACCCGGTCCAACTCCTCCCGGCTGAACGGACGCTTGTCATCCGAAAACTGGTCTATCGTCCACCCGCCAAGGTTATAGACCCATTCGCCGCGGCCCACGGCTTTCGCGCGGGCGCGCAGCATGTCGAGCGCTTCCTTTCGAGATCCAGATGCATATGGTTGTCGATCAACCCGGGAATGACGGCGCGTCCCCTCAGGTCGATCCGGCGTGTGTTGGGTCCGGCGAGCCGGGTGATTTCAGAATTCGTCCCCACCGCCACGATGCGCTCGCCCCTGACGGCCACGGCCTGCGCGATACTGAAGCGCTCATCGACGGTAATGATCTTTCCATTAGACAGAACCATGTCCGGCGCAGGCTCTTGTGCCCAGAGCAGCGAAGTTGCGCCCACCATCGCAAGCAATGCACCGGCAACCAAGACTTTCGACATCCACTGTGTCATCACTTCCTCCCACGGAACGCGGGCTAAAGGGTGAATTCGCCGAGTGTATTCCCCTCCTTGAAGGAGGGGTGGCTGCGCCATCAAGAAAATGCTGCGAAGCCACCTTGGAAGGCGCAGACGGGGTGGTCGCTCACGCACCATGTTTCAAAACGCATTCCGCAGCGTAACTCGTGAGCGGCCACCCCTCCTTCATAAGGAGGGGAATCCGGCCTGACCTGTAATTCATTCACAACTTCTAAAGCCCGCGACTACATTATCGGGTCAGCAATACTCTAATGCACCACGTTTCGATGGCCACGTCGCCGGCTGGCCCTCCAACCGAGAATCATTGCCAGCACCGTAGCCAGAGATATGGCCGCGCCGACAATGAACGTCGCCGGCATGAATCGAAATTCGATCTCGTGGCTTCCCGTTCCCACCAGCGTTCCTGTGAAGGCGTAATCGGTCTGGAGAACCGGTGCGCTCCGGCCATCGATGGAAGCTCTCCAACCGGGGTAATGGATCTGGGTAAGTACCAGGACGGAC
>QHXD01000829.1:2098-4457 GCA_003223895.1 Acidobacteriota bacterium | reverse complement strand
CATCCTGCCATCTTTGCAATCTGGATGGCTGCCGTTCCTACACCGGCGCCGGCGCCGAGAATCAACACGTCTTCGCCCGGACGGATGTTGCCCTTGGTGACCATCATGCTCCATGCCGTCAAAAAAACGAGCGGCGCGGCTGCAGCTTCCTCGAAGGAAAGAGAGTCAGGAATCGGCAGAACAATGTGAGCGGGCACTTTTAAAAGCTGCGCGTAGGAGCCATCCGTATTCTCACCAACCATGGCGTAAGAGAGGCACTGGCTTCCGAATCCCGCAGTACAGAACTCGCAGTGACCGCAACTGATACCGGGATTGATCGTGACGCGCTGACCGGCGGAAAGTTCCTGCACTTCCGGCCCGACTTGCCGAATGACGCCGGATGCATCGCTGCCGATGATTTTAGGCATCAGCACTTTGATGCCGGGCATGCCCCGGCGGAGAAAGATATCGATGTGATTGATCGATGCGGCCTTCACCTCGATCAGCACTTCACCTCGCGAAGGAGTGGGATCGGGCACATCCTCGTAGTGGAGAACTTCAGGGCTGCCGTGCTGGTGAAAAACGACTGCTTTCATGCAAGTCAGTTAGTCTATCCTACGATTGATGAGCATTAAAACCGTTGTCGTGATCGGCGCCGGGATCATGGGGCGCGGCATCGCGCACGTCTCCGTGCTCGGTGGGTTCAACACCATCTTGAACGACGTTTCGGACGATTTCCTCCAGAAAGCCCAGGATCGCATTCGCAAGGATCTTCAGCAGGGCGTCGAGCTTGGCAAGCTGTCCGGTGAAGTGATGAACACGTCGCTTCAGCGGCTCGGCCTGGATGCCGATATGGAGCGCGCCGCGAAGAACGCGGATCTTGTCATCGAGGCGGTTCCGGAGAGAATCGACCTGAAGCTCGAACTGTTCGCGAGGCTCGATCGCGTGTGCGCGCCGCACACGGTTCTGGCGTCGAATACATCCGCACTGAGCATCACGGAAATGGCTGCCGCCACGAAACGCCCACAGCAGTTCATTGGGATGCACTTTTTCAACCCGGTTCACAAAATGAAGCTCGTCGAGATCATTCGCGGCCTCGAGACGAACAACGAAACCTTTCAGACCGTCGAATCGGTTTCTCGAAAAATGGGGAAAGAGACCGTTGAAGTAAGGGAGTCGCCAGGTTTCGTGACGTCGCGGATCAACGCCCTCATCGGCAACGAGGCGTTCTACATGCTGCAGGAAGGCATTGCCAGCGCCCGCGACATCGACAAGGCGTTGAAGCTTGGGTTGAACCATCCGATGGGTCCATTCGAAATGGTCGATCTTGTCGGTCTCGACACGCGCCTCAGCATTCTGAATTTCCTTCACCAGACCCTCGGCGAAAAGTATCGCCCGTGTCCCCTTCTCGTGAAATACGTCAAAGCCGGCCGGCTTGGAAAGAAAGTCGGGAAGGGTGTGTACGAATATTCGGACAATCCCGGGGGTCCGTCATGAAGCCATGGACATAGACGGAAAGGTCGCATTAATCACCGGTTCCGCAAAGCGCATCGGAAGCAGGATCGCGATCGAGCTGGCGAAGAGAGGCGCACGAATAGCGGTGCATTATCGATCCAGCCGGGACGAGGCAGAAGAGACGAAGAAGACGATTCGAAGTTCCGGCGGAGAGGCCGTGACCTTCCAGGCGGACCTTACCCAGATCCCCGCCGTGGACAAACTGTTTCGAGATATCCGGACGGCGTTCGGCGGGCTGGACATCCTGGTCAACAGCGCGTCCATCTTTGAGCCCTCAACCGTGCAAGAAACGAATCCGGAACAATGGGACGCGGAGATGGATTCCAATGCAAGGGCGCCGTTTTTTGTCGCTCAGCAGGCCGCATCTCTCATGCTGGCGCGCGGCCATGGCAAGATCATCAACATTGCGGACGTCGCTGGGGAAGTAATCTGGCCGGCATACTTTGCCTACAGCGTTTCCAAGGCGACGCTCATTGCGGTGAATCGCGGGTTAGCGAAAAGCTACGCTCCACACATTCAGGTCAATGCGATCGCCCCAGGGCCCATTCTTTTTCCCGAGAACTACACGGAACAGCACAAGAAAGCCGCCATTGAAAGAACGCTCTTGAAGCGCGAGGGCAGCCCGCAGGACATTGTGAATGCCGTGGTGTTCCTGATTGAGAACGACTACATTACCGGCGAGTTGATCCACGTGGATGGAGGCCGGCACCTGCTGTAGCGGCGGTCTATGACCGCTGGCGATACGGCGGTCATAGACCGCCGCTACAGTCAAAGTGCGCGAATGATCGCGTCGGTGAATTCGGTCGTGGTGGCTTTGCCGCCGAGATCCCGCGTCAGCGTCTTGCGTTCCCCGAGCACCTTGTTC
>QHXD01000829.1:0-2046 GCA_003223895.1 Acidobacteriota bacterium | reverse complement strand
CAGAAGGGCAGTTGGATTCGCCAGGTTCTTTCCCGCTATATCGGGCGCTGTGCCGTGCACGGCCTCGAACAGGGCGGCTTTCTCGCCCAGATTGGCGCTGGGAACGACCCCGAGTCCGCCGACCAGGCCCGCCGCAAGGTCGGACACAATGTCGCCGTAGAGGTTTTCCATCAGCAGCACGTCGAACTGGTACGGATTCATCACAAGTTGCATGCACGTGTTGTCAACGATCTTCTCATCGTGCTCGATGTCCGGATAATTCACAGCGACACGCCGGAAGCACTCCAGAAAAAGCCCGTCCGATTTTTTCATGATGTTCGCCTTGTGGACGGCCGTGACTTTCTTTCTTCCGTACTTCCGCGAGAACTCGAAAGCGAACACCGCGATTCGAGTGCTTGCCTTCTCGGTAATGATTTTCAACGACTCGACAACTCCCGGTACAACCTCGTGCTCGAGTCCAGAATAGTGATGACCAGGTCGACGTCGCCGAACCGCGACTGGATGCCGGGGAGGTTGCGTACAGGGCGCAGGTTCGAATACAGGTCGAGTATTTTTCGCAAGCGCACGTTCACGCTTTCAAAGCCGCCTCCGACCGGAGTCGCGACCGGGCCTTTCAGCGCAACCGTGTTGCGTCGCACGGAGTCCACGACTGCTTCGGGCAGCGACGATCCCGCGATGTCCTGCGCGTGACCGCCGACAATGAACCTTTCCCATTCGATCTGCACTCCAACAGCTTCGATGATGCGCAGCACCGCTGCGGAAACTTCTGGACCAATCCCATCGCCCGGAATCAACGTGACCCGATATACCATCTTTCGATGAGAGAGAGTTTCAGCGGATTTGTCAAGTTTCTTCGAAGCACGATTCTTTGAATGCCACGTCAGCCGTGAGTTTTGGCTTGATGCGGCTCAAACGCTTGCTTGACACCGCCTATTCCGTAGAGATATAACGCGCAGCGACCCTGTTGGACGGTTAACTTCCGAATTACCGAGGAGAGCGAACATGAACAAGGGCGAGTTAATTGACAAGATCGCAAAGGATGCGAAGATCTCGAAGGTCCAGGCAAGCAATGCCCTCAATTCTGCGATCGACGGTGTTGTATCGTCGTTGAAGAAAGGAAGCAAAGTCACACTGGTTGGCTTCGGTACCTTTTCGGTCAGCTCGCGCAAGGCGAGAACGGGTCGGAATCCCCAGACCGGAGCACCTCTGAAAATTCCCGCCAAGAAAGTCACAAAATTTGTTTCGGGAGCCGAACTCAAGAAGGCCGTCAATCGCGGCCGCTAGCCAGTTAGGTTCTCGGAGACCGGAACGCATTATTCATGAACGTATTGTGGGCAGCTTTTTGGGCTGCCCGTACGTTTTTCATGGAAAAGTTTCCGGAATTTCTCCCCAGTGGTACATCATTTCCACCGCATCCCAGCCAAAATACTGATCTTCCACAGGAATTGAACTGGAATCCCGCGTGCTGATCTGACGTAGAATTAATTCAGGTAGTTTGCATTTGTACGCGTTGAGTGTTTTGGGCTCCGCGACAAGGAGGAAGGTTCATGCGAAGGATAAATGGTCAGTTCTCGATTCTGGGTTTTGTGATTCTCGCGGCGGTCCTGGCCTTGCCAGGATGCGCAACCAAGAAGTATGTCCGCGATCAAGTGGGCGGACTGCAGCCTGCCATTAGCGAAGCAAGCAATGCGGCAAAGGAAAATGCAGAGCGAATCGATGCGGTCGATCGGCGCGCGCAGCAGGGAATCACTGCCGCGTCGGCAGCGGCGGCCGCCGCCGATCAGAAGGCGACGCAGGCCGGCCAGTCGGCTCAGGCGGCGCAGCAAGCCGCTCAGGCTGCAGATCGCAAGGCCGACACGGCCAACACGGCAGTTACGAGTGCGAACAATAGAATCACCACCATCGAGACCCGAGTCAACTCTCTGAATGACAATTACACACCGGGTGAAACCCAGACAGTTACGTTCAAGACGAATTCCTCGGAATTGTCGGAAGGGGCAAAGGGTACATTGGACAGAGTAGCAAGCGATGTGGGGAACATGCGCA
>QHXD01000008.1 GCA_003223895.1 Acidobacteriota bacterium | reverse complement strand
GGTCAACGTCAGCATTCATCCCAATAAATACCTGTTGCTCAGCGGCGGGCAGTTCATCTCCAGTGACGGCCACTGCCAGAGCTTTGGCGAAGGCGGCGACGGGTATATCCCCGGCGAAGGTGTGGGGGTGGTGGTACTGAAACGACTCTCCGAGGCAAAAAGAGACGGCGATCACGTTTACGGGATCATTCGAGGCAGCTCCCTCAATCATGGCGGCAAAACCAATGGCTCCACCGTCCCGAACCCCCACGCGCAAGCCAGTGCGATCAGCCGGGCATTGGCAGAATCCCATACCGACGCGCGGCATGTCAGCTACATCGAAGCGCATGGCACGGGCACGAAGCTGGGCGACCCGATCGAGATTGCGGCGCTCGGCAAAGCCTTTCAGCAATACACCCAGGACACCGAGTTTTGTTTGATCGGCTCGGCGAAATCGAATATCGGACATTGCGAATCCGCCGCCGGAATCGCGGGGCTGACCAAAGTCCTGCTGCAAATGCAGCATCAGCAGATTGTGCCTTCGCTGCATTCGGCGCAGTTGAATCCGCATATCGATTTCCCCAACAGTCCGTTTGTCGTCAATCAGACGTTGAGACCATGGGAGCAGCCGGTGATCGACGGCCGGAAGTTGCCACGCGTCGCGGGTATTTCGTCCTTCGGCGCGGGCGGATCGAATGCGCACCTGATCGTCGAAGAGTATCAGGCGCCGGTGCAAGAGCCGATGGCTGTGGCGAACGTGGTCATCCTGCTCTCGGCGAGGACGGCTGAGCAACTGCGGCAGACAGCGCGTGATCTATTGGCGTTTGTTCGCGCAAGGCTGAGCACCATCGATCTGGCTGCCATGGCCCATACGCTGCAAGCCGGTCGAGAGGCGATGGACGAACGCCTGGGTTTCGTGGTGAGCACTGCCGAACAACTCACAGAAAAGCTTCAAGCGTATTTGGCCGGCGAGGAAGGAATCGAAGACGCCTATCAAGGACACGTCAGACGCAGCAAAGAAGCCCTGTCGTTGTTCGGCACCGATGCCGACCTGCAACAAACGATCGACAAATGGATCGCGAACAGGAAACTCTCGAAGCTGGTGGACCTGTGGGTCCAGGGCCTCGAGCTGGATTGGAGCAAGCTTTACGGAGAAGCCAGGCCCCAGCGTATCAGCCTGCCCACGTATCCCTTTGCCAAAGAGCGCTATTGGATCGATATCGCGGCGATCGGCCCTGTGGCCGCCAGGCACGTGGCGACTGCAGTACTCCACCCGTTATTGCACAGCAACACTTCCGATCTGAGCGAGCAACGCTATCGGTCGACGTTTACCGGAGACGAGTTCTTCCTCGCCGATCATCAATTCCGTGCGGGTGGTGGCATCGCACAAAAAGTCTTGCCCGCCGTGGCCTATCTGGAGATGGCGCGGGCGGCGCTCGAGCACGCCTTGCCGGAGCGATCGGAATCGGCGGTCCTGGAGCTGCGCAACACCGTCTGGCCGCAGCCGGTCGCCGTCGCCGAAAACCAGCAAATCAGCATCGCGCTATTCGCGAACGGCAGCGACGAAATCGACTACGAGATTTACAGCCACGACACGGGCGAGGAGATCGTTCATTGCCAGGGCCGCGCGGTCGTGAGCCGTCAAGCGGGGCCGGCCACGCTCGATCTCGAGCAACTCAGGCGGCAGATGGTGCAGAGCACGGTGGACCCGAACGACGTGTACGCGGCGTCTGCCCGGATGGGCCTTCTCTACGGGCCTTCCTTCCAGGGGATAAAGGCCATCCACCAGGGGAGCAATCAATTATTGGCGCACCTGCGGCTGCCGAAGTCCGTAGAGGACACGTCGGGAGACTATGTTCTTCATCCGAGTTTAATGGTCGGCGCCCTTCAGGCGTGTGTGGGGTTGATCGACCGCTCGTCCGAACGCCCCAACCAGCCGCGATTGCCGTTTGCGCTGGAATCGTTGCGCGTCGTATCGCCATTTACCCGAGAGATGGTCGCCTGGGTACGTTACGCGCCGGGCAGTCAGGCGGGGGACAGCGTCGCCAGGCTGGATATCGATCTGTGTGATGAGCTGGGAAATATCTGTGCGCAGTTGCGAGGCATAAGCTGGCAGCAGGCGTCATTGGATCTAGTCCAACCTGTCATGGAGAAGGTTGCTTCTCCCGCGGTTCCTGTGGCACGCGGGAAAATCGCCATTAAAGCGCCGGTGCCGAAAGAAATCGCCTTCACTGCGCATCAGCAGGTGGCACCTACCCACGTGGAGCGAAAGAAGCCGGCGCGTATTTCTTTGGCGGCGCCGAGTACGGCCCTGACTGAGGCCGCGGCGGGTCCCGTACGAAGGCAGGCGATCACGCTCTCGAACACGACACCTGGAGTGCCTGTTGCGGAGAGCCAGGCACCGGTTGCGTCCCCTGTCCGATTGTACGACCGCGGTGACGGCGTATTCGCAATCCTGATCGACGAATCCGTCAGCAGTCACCCGGCAAAGGACGTCATTGCCCACGTGCGGCAGGCCGTGGACAGAGTGCGCCAGGAGGCGTCCGTCAAGGTACTGATGATCAGCGGCGCGGAGCGCTGTTTCGTGCGCGGCGGAAGAGAGGGCTACAACGAAGCCGTCGAGCAACAGCTGTATCAGGCGATCGTGTCGTTTCCCAATCCGGTCATCGCCGTCCTGCAGGGCGACGCGATCGGCGCCGGCTTCTTGTTCGCCGCGCTGTGTGACTTCATGGTGTGCAATGAAGATGCGCACTACGGGTACACAGACATGCAGCGCCACTTCTATCCAACGCCTTCCGAGGCGGTTCTGTTCAGCGAACGGTTCGGCGACGTCCTCGCACACGATTTTTTGTACGTGTCGACGGCATCCACGGGCAAGCAACTGCGGGCAAGGGGATGGACCTGTGCCATCGTTCCTGAAACACAAGTCGAAGCGTACGCACAGGAATTGGCGTCGACGCTGGCGACGAAATCGCGAGACGCGCTGTGTCTATTGAAACAGCATCTGACGCGTCAATTGGGCGGTTTGGTAAAAGCATTGACCCCCGTCGAGGTCGCGGCGGGCGCGACAGAGAGTTCGTCCGATACGGTTGCGAAAACGATCGCTTCGCCAGCGAAGCATCTCCGTGTGGATACCGTCGCGGAAAACGTTCTGGTCATTACGTTCTGTACTGCCAATGACCAGGTGACGGTAGAAAACCTGGTGGCGGACCTCAGCCATGTCTTCGACGAGATTCACCAGGGCACCTACAAAGCCGTCGTTCTTGCCAGCGAATATCCCGAATTCCTTCCGCGAGCTGCGCACGGCCTTCCCGAGAATGTCGTCCTCGAATTTCAACGTCTGATCGTCGAATCTCGGGTTCCCGTCATTGCGGCTTTGGATGGGAATGCGAAAGGCGACGCCTGGCTCGTCAGCCAATTCTGCGATGCCTGTGTTTACAGCCACAAGGGCGTTTACTCTTCTGCATACGTCGGCAGGACCGCGGTCCTCGCGCGAACGGCTGCCGCGACCTTTGCGTATCAGTTTGGTACCGATGCGGGCAAGGAAATCCTGATCACAGGCGATGACTATTCGGGTGGTGATCTACAGCGCCGCGTAGCGGCTGTGATCCTGGCGGAGCAACATCACGTTCTGCCTACGGCCGTAAAAGTGGCCGAGTCCTGGGCCAGGATGCCACGGGCAACTCTGGCTTCGTGGAAGAAACACACCGCTACGAAGATTCAGGAGAAGATTCACAGCCTGCCGGTTGCGGCTGGCTGGGAGCAGAAAGACGAAACACCTGAACCACTGATCGCTGCGCCGACACGCATTCCGCTTCACTCGCAAGTGGTCACCGCCACCGCGCATCCCGGCGGGATTGTGGTGGTGAAGATGGAGGATCGGGAAGCGAAGAACATGTTTTCCGATGACCTCATGAATGGCGTCAGAGAAGTCTTCGCCCATATTGAGCAGACGCCGGCGTATAAGGTCGTGATCCTCACCGGCTACGACAACTATTTCGCGTCAGGCGGCACCAAAGAGAGTTTGTTGGCTATTCAGGCCGGCAAGGCCAAATTCACGGATTCCAGGATCTTTCAATTGCCGCTGGACTGCAAACTGCCGGTGATCGCGGCGATGCAGGGGCATGGGATTGGCGCCGGCTGGTCACTGGGCATGTTCGCCGACATTGTGCTGCTGAGCGAGGAGAGCCGGTATGTGAGTCCGTATATGAACTATGGATTCACGCCGGGTGCCGGCGCGACCTGGAGTCTGGCCGATAAGATCGGGCAGGACCTGGCGCGAGAGAGCCTGCTGACGGCGCAGTCCTGTGCCGGCCGTGAGTTGAAAGACAGGGGACTCCGGCTGCTCGTCTTGCCTCGGGCCAAAGTGGTTCCGGCGGCGATGGCGTTGGCCCAACAAATAGCGAAAGTGTCGCGGCATCGCTTGATCGGCCTCAAACGGCAGTTGACGGCCTATGTTCACCAGCCGCTGGAAGAGACATATCGACTCGAACTGGCCATGCATGACGAGACCTTTGTGGGCCAGTCCGACACGTTGGCGCAAATTCAGGCTAATTTTTACGAGGAAATCGACAGGTCCCCAGCCGGCCCGGTGGCGCCGCCGCAAGTCGAAGCGGCGAACCCACGCATGGACGGCGATCTACTGCCTGCCGTCACCGCGACGCTGAAAACGCTTCTGGCGAACGAACTGCAGATGCAAGAGAGCGATATCGACGACCATATGCAGTTCGTTGATCTGGGCCTCGATTCGATCAGCGGGGTGAGCTGGATCCGCAAGATCAACGAAAAGTATCAAACGTCGATTGAAGCCACCAAGGTGTACAGCTACCCGACGCTGGTTCAGCTCAGTCGCTACGTCACAGCGGAAGCAGAAACGCACGGCACGTTGTCCAGCCCAATTGCGCCTCTTGCGGTAGATATGCCGGTGACGTCGGCGAAGAAGGTCACGTCCCGGCGCAGCCGCATCGCCTCGCGATTCCTCGCCAGCGTCCCGGCCCCCCGTCGATCACAGCCGATTGCGGTGATTGGCATGGCCGGTCAATTCCCGCAGGCGAAAAACCTCGAGGAGTTCTGGCAGAACATTGCGGAAGGCAGGAATTGCATCACCCAGGTACCATCCGAACGCTGGGATGTGAATGCCTGCTATCAACCCGGCGACGCCGTGGCGGGCAAGACCAACAGCCAGTGGGTCGGAGCCCTGGAAGAATACAATTTCTTCGATCCGCTGTTTTTCAACATTTCGCCGACCGAAGCGGAGTACATGGATCCGCAGCAGCGCCTGTTCCTGCAGGCGTGCTGGCACAGCATCGAGAACGCTGGATACGACGCGCGAGTGTTGTCGGGCCGGAAGTGCGGTGTCTTCGTTGGCTGTGCCGCCGGCGACTATCACCAGCTGTCGCGAACGCATCAGTTGAGTGCGCAAGGCTTCACTGGCGGCGCGACGTCCATTTTGGCTGCGCGGATTTCATACTTTTTGAACCTGCAGGGCGCCTGTGTATCCATCGATACCGCCTGCTCTTCCTCGCTTGTGGCCATCGCCCAGGCCTGTGACAGTTTGAACTCCGGCGATAGCGAGCTGGCCCTCGCCGGCGGCGTTTATGTAATGGCCGGGCCTGACATGCATATCAAGACTTCGCAGGCCGGCATGCTCTCGCCTGAGGGCAAGTGTTTCACCTTCGATCAACGAGCCGACGGCTTCGTTCCCGGGGAAGGTGTGGGCGTCGTGCTGTTGAAACGGCTGGCAGACGCACAAAGAGATCGGGACATCATTTACGGTGTCATTCAAGGATGGGGCGTCAATCAGGACGGGAAGACCAATGGGATCACCGCGCCAAACCCGGAATCGCAAACGCGCCTGGAGCAGGACGTTTACGAAAAACACGAGATCGATCCGGCGAATATCCAACTGATCGAAGCCCATGGCACCGGCACGAAATTGGGCGACCCGATCGAGGTGGAAGGACTGAAAGCGTCCTTTAAAAAGTATACGCAGAGAAGAGACTACTGCGCTCTGGGCTCCGTGAAGAGCAATATCGGTCATTGTCTGACGGCGGCGGGAATCGCCGGAGTGATCAAGCTCCTCCTGGCGCTGAAGCACAAGAAACTTCCGCCTACCATCAACTTTGAGCGGCTCAACGAGCATATTGACCTGACGGAGAGTCCGTTTTACGTCAACAGCCGATTGCAGGAGTGGGATCTGAACGGCGCGGCGAAACGTCAAGCCGCGATCAGCTCTTTCGGCTTCAGTGGCACGAATGCCCATGTGGTCGTCGGCGAGCACCTGCCGCCGGTTGACGTCCAAAGACCGGCTTCCATCGTTACTCAAAACACGAAGACCATCATCCCTTTGTCTGCCAGAACGGTAGATCAACTTCAGCAAAAAGCGCGAGATCTACTGTACTTCATCCGTCAGGAAGCGAGGCCTGCTGATCTCCTCGAGATCGCTTACACGCTGCAGGCGGGTAGAGCGGCGATGGACGAACGGCTGGGCTTCGTGGTGAGCTCGGTCGAACAATTGGCCGACAAACTCCAGGCGTATGCCGATGGTAAACAAGCCATCGAAGACGCTTACCAGGGACAGGTAAGACGCAACAAGGAAGCGCTCTCGTTGTTCAGCACCGATGCCGACCTGCAACAAACGGTCGACAAATGGATCGCCAACAGGAAACTCTCGAAGCTCGTGGACCTGTGGGTCAAGGGTCTGGAACTGGATTGGGATAAGCTTTATGGCGACGCCAAGCCTCAGCGGATCAGCCTGCCCGCGTATCCCTTCGCCAAAGAGCGCTATTGGATCGATATGCCAGCTAGCAAACAGGGTACAGCGACAGCCGTCCTTCACCCCCTGCTGCACAGCAATACCTCCGATCTGAGCGAACAACGCTTCCGCTCGACGTTTACGGGCGAAGAGTTCTTCCTCGCCGATCTCGCGGGTCAAAAGGTGCTGCCGGCTCTGGCCTGTCTGGAAATGGCGCGGGCGGCCATCGAGCACGCCTTGCCGGAGCGGCCGGAATCGACGGTGTTGGAGCTGCACAACACGGTCTGGGCGCAGCCGATCATCGTCAGCGGTGGCAGGCAAGTCAGCATCACGTTGTCGGCGGACGACAACGAGCAAATCGATTACGAAATCTACAGCCAGGAAGCGGACAGGGAGATCGTTCATTGCCAGGGTCGGGCCGTCTTGAGTCGTGAACCGGCGCCGGCCAGGCTCGAGATCGAGCACCTCCGGGGGAGCGGTCAATTATTGGCGCAGCTGCGACTGCCGAGTAACGTAGCGCATACGTCGGGTGACTATGTCCTTCATCCAGGTTTGATGGACGGTGCGATGCAGGCTGCGGTGGCCTTGATCGACGTCGGACCCGGATCCAACCAGGCGCGATTGCCGTTCGCTCTGGAAATGTTGCGCATCGTATCGCCGTGTACCGCAGAGATGGTCGCCTGGATGCGGCACGCCCAGGGTCACTCGGCGGATGACGTTGTCAAACTGGATATCGATCTGTGCGATGAGCGCGGGAATGTCTGTGTGCAAATGCGCGGATTGTCTTTGCGCGTACTGAGCCAAGAGAACGATCAGGTCACAGGGAGTCTGCTTGCAGTTCCGGTCTGGCAAACGAGCGGCCTCGAGGTATCCGCTGGCGCGGGCAAAATCGAATTCACGGAACACCACGTCATTCTCTGTGAGCTATCTGTAGGGGCGGTCTATGACCGCCTGCAATCCCCCAATGGCGACATCGCAGGCGGTCATAGACCGCCCCTACAGTGTCTGGCACTGGAAGCGGGTCAACATAAGACGATTGCGCAGCGCTACAGCGAGTACGCGCTGGCGTGTTTTGAACGCATACAAACCATCCTCCAGGGCAAGTCCCAGGGGAGAGTGCTCGTCCAGATCGTCGTGGCCGATCATCAGGAGCAAGTGCTGCTCGCAGGTCTGTCGGGATTGGTGAAGACGGCGACGCTGGAAAATCCGCAGTTCTTCGGCCAACTCATCCTCGTCCCGGCCGGCATGACGGTCGAGGAACTGGTCCGGCACCTGGAGGAAGAGAAGAACCGCGCGCTAGATCCGGTGGTCCGATACGACCAAGGCGTCCGGCAGGTCTTGCGTTGGCGAGAGGTAGCGGAAGACTCGGATACGCCACCGATCGCGTTCAAAGATCACGCTGTGTACCTGATCACCGGTGGGCTGGGCGGCCTGGGCCTTCTCTTCGCCCGAGAGATCCTCGGACAGACTCGCCAGGCCAGGGTTGTCTTAACGGGGCGCTCGGCATTGAGTCCGGAAAAACAAGCTCGCCTGGACGGATTGTCCGCGCATCCAGGCCGCCTGAGCTACAGGCAAGTGGATCTCGGCGATCTCGATCAGGTCAAGCGACTCATCGCCGGCATTCGAGAAGAGCACCAACAGCTCAACGGCATCCTTCACAGTGCCGGGATGCTGGCGGATAACCTCATTCTGAAAAAGGCCAGCGCTGAATTCAGCCAGGTTCTGGCGCCGAAAGTCATCGGCACGTTCAACCTGGATCAGGCCACGCACGACGTTGAACTCGATTTCTTCGTCCTGTTTTCTTCCATCGCCAGTGCGCTGGGGAATCCGGGGCAAGCCGATTACGCGACCGCGAATGGTTTCATGGACCAGTTTGCGGCGAATCGCAATCGGCAGGTGGCCGCGAAGCAACGGCACGGCCGGACGCGGTCGATCAATTGGTCGTTGTGGCAAGCGGGCGGGATGAGTATCGATGCGGCGACCCGGGAACTGGTGCAACAAACCACCGGTGTGCAGCCCATGCAGACAGGAACGGGCCTGAAAGCGTTCTATCGCAGCCTGGCGTTGCAGTCCGACCAGATTCTGGTCGTGGAAGGCACACAACCAAAAATTACAAACTACCTGCAAAAAGCATGCATATTCGAGCCACCTTCCAATACGGAAACAGCCGCTCCTTATCACTGTGCAACTGCGCAAGCGGAAGCGGCGGTCAGCCTGAACCAACTGGAGCAACAACTCACAATCATTCTGGCCAAGGTGCTGCGGCTGGAGACGTCGGTCATTGACGTGGATCAGCCTTTTGTCGAGCTTGGATTGGATTCTTTCCTCGGCGCCGATCTGATTGTCGCGATCAACAAGAAATACGACACCGAGCTATCTCACATGAGACTCTTTGATTATTCGACCGTAAGAGAGTTCTCGCTCTTCCTGGAACAGGAAATCAAGAAGTTGCCAGGGTTTTCCAGGAAGCCCGCAGCGCCGGCCGGCGGATCGCCCGTGCCGGTGGCCAGTTCTTACCCCGTCCTCAAAAAGAGAGCTCGCGGTGGTCGGAGGACAACAGGGAATCCAGCGCATTCGGATGACAAGATCGCAATCATCGGGATGTCCGGAAGGTATCCGAAGGCAAATAATCTAAGCCAGTATTGGGACAATTTGGTTGAAGGCAGAAATTCCATTGTCGAGGTGCCCGGATCCCGCTGGGATATCAACCGGCATTACGATCCAGATCGAACGAAGAAAGACAAGACGTATTCCAAATGGTTAGGGGCGTTGGACGACATCGATTGTTTCGATCCGCTGTTCTTCCGAATCTCTCCTCATGAAGCGGAGCACATGGATCCTCAGCACCGTTTGTTCCTGCAGGAGAGTTACAAAGCGTTTGAGGATGCCGGCTATTCCACCACGACTTTGAGCAACAAGAAATGTGGCGTATATCTCGGAATTTCGACGAACGAATATATGTCGCTTCTGTCGCGAAATGGGGTTCTGTCTGCGCCGGTCACCAGTAACAGTTACGCCATAGCGGCGGCAAGAATAGCGTACTACCTGAATCTCAAAGGACCTGCGATCTCTGTTGATACGGCTTGCTCCTCTTCGCTGGTTGCGGTTCATCTTGCGTGCCAGGCAATACGGAGTGGTGAAATTGACATGGCACTGGCTGGAGGGGTCAGTTTATGGCTAACGCCGGAATCCTATATTGCGATGAGTCAGGCCGGGATGTTTTCGCCGGTCGGACAATGCAAGACGTTTGACGACACGGCAGATGGGATCGTCAACGGCGAAGGGGTGGGCGCTCTGGTTCTCAAGCGTTTAAAAGATGCGCAAGAGGACGGCGACGTCATCTACGGAGTTATTCTTGGGTCGGGTATCAATCAAGACGGCAAGACGAATGGCATCACGGCGCCGAGCGTCAATAGTCAAATCGAGCTGGAGCGCGGCATCTATGCCAGGTATGAGATTGATCCGGAAACGATCGGTTATGTAGAAACGCATGGTACCGGCACGAAATTGGGCGATCCGATCGAGCTGGAAGCTCTTGCGACCGTATTCAAAGAAAGGACCACCAGGAAAAACTTCTGCGCCCTGGGGTCCGTCAAGAGCAACATCGGACACACCACATCGGCCGCAGGCGTGGCCGGCGTGCAAAAAGTTCTGCTGTCGATGCGGCATCGGACATTAGTGCCCAGTCTGAATGTGGCAAGAGAAAACTCACGCTTCGATTTCGAGAATTCACCTTTCTACGTCAGCCGGGAAACAAAGGCCTGGGATGTCGCGCACGGTTCTCTGCGACGTGCCGCCGTCAGTTCCTTTGGCTTTAGTGGCACCAATGCGCATCTAGTGATTGAGGAATATCCATTGCCGGCCGAACAGGCAGTGCCGCTTTCCGAAAATTTCCCCTTCATTGTTCCTCTTTCGGCCAGAACTCCGGAGCAGTTGCGACACAAATCACGAGAACTATTGGAGTTTATTCGCACCGCGCAGCACCCAGTCGATTTGGCTGCTGTCGCCTACACGCTGCAAATTGGCAGAGAAGCGATGGAGGAGCGCTTGGGCTTCGTGGTGAGCTCCGTCGCTCAGTTGGCGGAGAAACTGAGTGCACACATAGGCGGCGAGAAAAATGTCGACGACGTTTATCAGGGTCGTGTCGAGCCGGGCAGCGAGGGGATGACGATCATCGGCCGCGACGAAGACATGCTGGAAGCGATTGATAAATGGATAGCGCGTAAGAAGCTATCGAAACTGCTGGATCTTTGGATTCGAGGTCTGTGTTTCGATTGGAACAAGCTCTATGGCGACGTGAAACCACGGCGTGTCAGCTTGCCCACGTATCCGTTCGCCAGGGAGCGTTGCTGGATCGATGAGACGAGCTTTAGTCCAGGTCAGGATAACCAATTCACGGTCGATGCAAACATGCAATCGATCGAAGACATCATCAATCAGATTGGCGATGACACGATGGAAACAGGGCGGGCCGTTGAAGCGCTAAGGATGCTGGTGTAGAGAAATCGGACTCCGCCAGGCTTCGCTTGATTCGCGAAACCCTGCATCAAACAACGATTCTTCCACTGTAGCGGCGGTCTATGACCAGACGTGTCCAAAATAGCAGGCCAAGAGTGGCGGAAAGCCGCGTCCTCCGTGGCCTATTGGAATCCCGGAGACCTCTCCAGCGGACACGTAGCCGTTTTGTGCCCGCGTTCAATCACAATTAAAGAAGTCTTTTGGCGGTACTTGAACGCGGGCGTAAAGCCCGCGGCTACGTGCGCTCCCGGACATCCAGGGTAGTTTGGACAGCTCTGGTCTATGACCGCCGACAGCAGTGTTCCCGGAAAAGTTCCCAATGCTCAATTCTCATCGGATGAGAATTGAGCATTGGTCAGATTCCCCCTTCTTCCTTCCGTTCCCACCGCGCGTCAGTTTGTTCGCGAACCGTTGCAGTTATCATCTGTCCCTCAGGGATAAAACACCACAGACCCACCATTTGTTGCAAGGACGCAAGATTTTTAGAGCTTCTTGCCAGGTGTCGTCGCCCGGCACACAGATCGTCGCCCGATCTTATAAGGAGCTGGCGACTTCTTATAAGAAGTTGGCGTCTTCTTGTCAGAAGCTGACGTTTCCTTATAGGAAGATGCGACGGTCTGATAAGGACACGGCACTTCCTGACAAGCAAACGCGCTTGCCTCGGTCCCGTGCAGAATCGCGAAAATGTCTGACGCCGCCACTGCAACAAATCCCAGCCGTCCAAGTTAGCGATGTTCCCCTCCTTGGTTAAGGAGGGGAGGACGCGCCAGCAAAAAAATGCTCCCGTTCCTTTGATGGGCGCGGACGGGGTGGTTGGTTCAATGTCGCGAAGCCACCTTATAGACATTCGCGGAGCGCACCGATTCGATAAGGTGCGCTTCGCGGAAACCTATAAGGTGGCTTCGCGACAGTTCGAACGCACCCCGTCTGCGCCGTTTCGGAACGGGATGTTTTTCTTAGTGGAACTTAGGAGGGGAGTTTTTTAGACGACTGCTGTGTGCGCGTCTCAGCCTTAAACAGTGACGCTAATTTGGACACCACAGGTCTATGATCGCCGCTATTTTCGTTTATTTTCAGGAAAAAACCGGCGGTGATAGACCGCCGCTACAGTAAAAACGTACGAGTGCCTTTCGCGGCATTTTGTTGCTGCCGCAGCCAGTCCACACGCCTCGTTGGTCTGAGGCAATTAATTGAAGTGGAAGGTTCAGAGAGAAAGAAGCCTGATGATCGACTTTATCGAATATGTAGTGTCGGAATTAAAGAGCAAGAGACTGTCGAAGACGAATGCTGCGGCACTCGTCAGGCAGTTTTCCCATCGTTCTTCGAGGTCGGTAGCGGCATCGGTGATCCACCCGTTACTGCACCGCAATACCTCCGATCTGAGCGAGCAACGCTATAGTTCGACGTTTACCGGCGAACAGTTCTTCCTCGCCGACCATCAGGTGAAGGCGGATGGGGGCACGGGTCAGAAGGTGCTGCCAGGAGTGGCGTATCTCGAGATGGCGCGCGCGGCGATCGAGCAGGCATTGCCTGAACGGCCGGAGTCGACGGTGTTGGATCTGCACAACACGGTCTGGGCGCGGCCGATCGTCGTTAGCGAGAGCAAGCAAGTCAGCATCGCGTTATTGGCGAACGAGCACCAACAGATCGACTACGAAATTTACAGCGAGGACGCGGACCAGGAGATCGTCCATTGCCAGGGTCGCGTGGTGTTGAGCCGTGAACCGGCGCCGGCCAGGCTCGATATCGAGCAGCTCAAGGGACAGATGGGGCAGGGGCAATTAGAGCCGAGCAGCTTGTATGCGGCGTTTGCCCGGATGGGTCTGATCTATGGACCCAGCTTTCAAGGAATCACCACCATCCATCGAGGGTCCAACCAGGTATTAGCGCTGCTCCGGCTGCCGAAGACCGTCGAAGACACGCCTGGAGACTATGTCCTTCATCCGAGCTTGATGGACAGCGCCCTGCAGGCGGCTGTTGGGTTGATCGACGGTTTGTCCGAGCTTTCCAACGAACCACGTTTGCCCTTTGCGCTGGAATCGTTGCGCATTGTATCGGCTTGCATGCCGGAGATGGTCGCCTGGGTGCGCTACTCACCGGGCAGCCAGGCGGCTGACAAGGTCGTCAAGCTGGATATCGATCTCTGTGATGAGCGCGGCAATGTCTGTGTGCAAATGCACGGATTTTCTTCGCGCGTGCTGAGCAAAGAGCTCAGTGCAACTGCCACACAGAGCAGGGCGATAGGAAGTCTGCTGGTGACGCCGGTCTGGCAAACGACCGGAATCGAAGTATCCGCCGGCGTGAGCAACATCGATTACACGGAACACCACGTTGTTCTGTGCGAGCTATCAAAGGTCAACGCCGGGAAACTGGAGTTTTTGCTGCCGCACAGTCAATGCCTGTCACTGCAAGCGGCGCAACAAAACAATATTGCGCAGCGCTACAGCGGCTATGCGCTCGCGTGTTTCGAACGGATCCAAGCGATTCTGCCTCGGCGGTCACAGACCGCCGCTACAGTGGGCAAGGTGCTCGTCCAGATCGTCGTTGCCGATCATCAGGAGCAAGTGCTGCTGGCGGGTCTGTCGGGATTGCTGAAGACGGCGGCGCAGGAAAATCTGCAGTTTATCGGCCAGCTCATCCTCGCCACTCCGGAAATCACAACCGAAGAACTGGCCACGCATCTGCAGGAAGAGAAGAGCCGCGGGCTGGATCCGCTGATCAAATATGAACACGGTGCGCGGCAGGTCTTGCGTTGGCAAGAGGTAGCGGCAGAGGCGGAAAAGGCACCGATCGCGTTCAAAGATGACG
>QHXD01000007.1:5062-14524 GCA_003223895.1 Acidobacteriota bacterium | reverse complement strand
GAAGTAGAGGCTTTTGCCGGGATCCGGCCGGTCGCCTGGGAACGGACCAATAAGCCGCGCTGCATCGCCGCCGGGCGGTTCGATCTTGATAACATCGGCACCCAGGTCGGCCAGAATTTTTCCGCACGAGAATCCAGATTCGTCAGTGAGATCCAGCACGCGATATGGAGCGAGGGGCCCAGTTGTTTCCATGCTTTCGAGGAGTAAGCTGTAGCGGCGGTCTACGAAGGTGTGAATGAATTGCAGGACAGGGTGTTCCCCTCCTCGGAGAGGAGGGGTGGCTGCGCCATCAAGAAAATGCTGCGAAGCCTCCTTATGAAGGCACAGACGGGGTGGTCAGTCCCGGATAACGTTTCAACGTCAACATTTACCATAATGACCACCCCGTCTGCGCCGCTTCGGAGGCTTCGCGCCTTTTCTTGATGGCGCAGCCACCCCTCCTGTTTCCAGGAGGGGAACACCCTGTCCTGTAATTCATTCACACTTTCTATGACCGCCGGTATTTCCTTCCTTCTCGGAAAAACCAGCGCTCATAGAGCGCCGCTACAGTAGAACGCATACCTTTCACCTTCCTGTACGCGCGAGGCTTTCCACCCAGCCTTTCATCTGGGCCTTTCCGCGCTCGATATCCCCGGCACTGAACCATTTTCGTAAATCGATCTTCTCGATCGGATACACAGGGCGCTGGAAGTCTTTCTCATAGCCAAATGGAAGCGTAGCGTCGATACCCATGCCTCCTTCAAAGCGTGTGTTCGATGCCGTCCATTCTTTGTCGCCCGCGGTCAGGCGTTCCTGCGGCTGGAAAGTCTGGCCGATACCGCCGGGAATCGGATTCAGGATATCGGTGTGCGGATTGACCCGGGTGGTGAGCGTCCACATAATGTCGTCCATCGAATAGATGTCGACGTCGGTATCGACGGCGATCGCGAGCCTCATGCCCTGGTTGCACGCAAGGATCGCGGCCAGGAAATTCCGCTGCCATCCTTCTTCGATTTTGTTCCGCTTTTTGACCTGGATGATGCACCCACCCCAGTCGGTCATGCAGAAAGGAATATTCACGTCCTGAATAATGCCCGGCTGCAGCCGCTCACAAAGTTCGAAAATGGCGGATTCGCGGACCGTCGTATCGATGTTGTTGCAGTCGAGCATGTGAACACCGAGGGCATAGAAGATCGGCTTGGCGGAGCGGCGCATCGTAATGCCGGTGACGTGGAATGTCGGCGCCTTGTAGGCTTTGCCCATATAACCCGCCCACTCTGGATGGAATGGATAGCGTCCCTGCGTGTCGGCTGCTTCCGCCTCGCGGGTTTCATACCGTTTGTCGCGCGGATAGATGTGACCCTCGAGAACGAGATCGCAGTCGGCAACGGACCAGGCATCGACCGTCTTTGCCTTCACAATCCGAAGAGGAAATCCTTGAACGGCGCCTGCAGCTTCCAATTCGTCACCGCCTCGCGGGAGCACGACGTAATCGAATCCGCCGCCGGCAATGAGGGTGGCCGCGGGCGGCAGTCCAAAACACATCGTCAATGGAATGGGCTTTTCGTCCTTGTAATGCTCCGTAATGATCTGCCACATGTGCGCGCCGGGCGCCGATTGAAACGTACATATGTTTCCCCATCGGGCGTTCATCCGGTTGTAGCCGATATGGCTTCCTCCGTGAAAGTACTCTCCGAGCACAACGCTGTTTCCACTGCCGATGGTCATTTCGGATTCGAGTTCCGTGTGACGGATAGCCAGGACCCATTTGTTGACGTTGAGATCGTCGGTGATGACAGTCTCCTGGCAAGGGGCTTCGCTGGAAGGGATTTCAACCGGCGGAATCGGATGCGTGATGGCGTGGGCCAGCTTTCGTGTTCCATCCCGCGGGCCATCCCAACCGAAGAGCCGTTCAATGATGTCCATCTTTGCGAAGAGGTTGGTGACGCATTCCAGATGTGGGTACCCTTTCACGTTCTTGAACAGAATCGGATAGCTTCCGTCCAGGTGCTTCTGCACCCCGGTGATCTCCAGGTCCGGATTCACGGACGCATCTGTTTCAAGCAGATTCCCCGTTGCCCGCAGCCACTCGATCATGCCTCTCAGTGAACGGACATGCTCCTTATTCACTTCCAACTCATGCTGTACCGACACCGCCATATACTCTCCTGTACGCTCTGCTGTAGGCGTCGACTTTTAGTCGGCGCGCGCCGGCTGAAGCCGGCGCCTACAAAATGGTCTGATGGTAGACCAAATCTTTCGGGATTCAAGGGGGTAAGTGCCTTTTCTCTTCAAAATCATACGGTTATTTGACAAGGGTGGGAGCTTTTGATAATAAGCTGGTCGTCTACCACTACCACAACGCATCTGATTCCCTGGGGGGTCGGCAAGATTCTGGACGAATGATTCCACGTATCACCATGAATGACATGCCGCCTGCCCTGGCGGAGATGTTGCGTCCGAAAGTCGAGCGACTGGGTTACCTCGGTGAATTCTTTCAGTGCGCCGCGAATCAGCCCGACGCGCTGATGTCGTTCATGAAGCTCACGGATGGGCTGAAGGAAGCATTGCCGGATAACGTCACCGAGATCGTCGCGCTGACGGTTTCCAACCGCATGTCGAACGTTTACGAGCGCCGCCAGCACGAGCGCTTATCCCTGAAGTTCGGGTTCGGAGAGCAGTGGCTCCGTGACGTGCTTTCGCTCGGCGAATCGAGCGGCTCCATGAAACCGGAGGAGCGTTTGGTCCAGCAACTCGTGCTCGCCGTCCTCAAAACGAACGGCCACGACGCCGGCGGTGAGTTGGATCGCGTGGTCGAGGCCATCGGCGCAAAGCAGGCCATTGCTGTTCTCCTTTTGATCGGCAGATACATCACTCATGCCCTTCTGGTGAATACCTTGAAGCTTGCTCCACCGGTCCCCTCTCCCCTGGAGCAGCTATGAAAGCAGTTCCCCAAGGTCTGGTCTGGATTTCCGAAACTGATGTCACTTCCGTAATGAACATAGGCGGTGCGATCGAAGCGCTCGAGAAGGGCCTCACCGCAGAGGCTCACGGCGAAGCCACCAACATGCTCAAGACACATGCCGCCTGGAATGCCTCGACGCTGCATGCCATCGGCGCTGTCTTTCCGAAGATGGGACTTGCCGGAACCAAAACATGGGCGCACACGCCGCAGGGCGCATCGCCGTTGCTGATCTTATTCGATAGTGAAAATGGTGCTGTGCGCGCAGTCATCGAAGCCTTCAACCTGGGAAAGATGCGGACTGCAGCCGCTTCGGGCGTCGCCACGAGCCGCCTCGCTCGTAAGGACGCCGATGACCTGGCAATCATTGGGACAGGCAAGCAGGCTTTCAGCCAGGTGGAGGCGGTTGTCGCTGTACGGCCGATTCGAAGAATTCGACTGTTCAGCCCGAATGCGGAACACCGCGTGGCGTTTGCGGAAGGTCTGAAGAAACAATTCGGCGCCGAGGTCGTGGTTGCCGGCAGTGTCGGTGAGGCGGTTCAGGGGGCTTCGATCATAACGACGGTGACTCGGACGAAGGATCCTTTCCTGCAGAGCAGCATGGTCGAGCGGGGAGCCCACATCAATGCAGTGGGGGCGATTCTTCCGGGACGTGCAGAACTGGCGCCGGATATCGTCCCGCGATGCACGCAGATTGTCTGCGACAGTCCGACTCAGGCGCAGAAGCTCTCAGCCGAACTGATCGACCACTTTAGATCGGATCCACGCGAATGGAACCACGTGCGATCGCTCGCAGAACTCGTCGTAACCAATCAAGAAAGGCGAAGTGTGGACGATCTGACGCTTTTGAAGGCATTGGGCACCGGTGTTCTGGATTTATCAGTCGGAATAGAAGTTTATCGAAGGATTCGAGGGTTGTGAAAAAAATTCTTAGCCGCAGATTACGCGGATTACGCGAATGGGCGCTAAAAGGATCGTTGATGCGCACATTCGCGTAATCCGCGTAATTCGCGGCTAATTCCCCGTTTTATAACGAATGCGTATGACTCACAAAGGTTTCCATTTCATCGACCGCACGGGCCTGGCATACGAGCAGCCGCAAATCCAGAAGCCGGTCATCGTGTCCGGCGAAGACATCGAGGCCGAAGCCGAGCGCCTTGCCAGTCTGCCCGTACCGGAAAACGGCCGGCGCATGTCGATCATATGCAATCCTGCGTCAGGCGCCGGGAGCGGCTTTGCACCGGGCACAGGAATCGCGCTCTGTGTCCTCAAACCCGGAGAGCGAACCGCGCCCATCCGGCACAACTCGTCGCAAGCGAACTTCTGCATCCGAGGCGCCGGACGCACCCACATCAACGGAAAAGAAATCCGATATGCTCAATACGACGTCTGGAATACGCCGCCGTGGGCCATCTACGAGCATGTCAACGATACAAGCGAACTCCAGGTTCGACTCACGTACAGCAACGCTCCGCTGCTCGAGAAAATGAACGTGCACATCGTGGACGAAAATCCGAAGTCATCAACGCCGCCGGGTAACGGCGACGGTCACGTTCAACCTGTGAATCCATTCGGCACGTTTGAAATCGGCAAATCCGGTGCATTCCTGATGCCTTACGAAAAGCTGATCAATCCGGACGTCATCCCCCAGGAAGCGCTGCACTGGCCATGGGAAGAAGTGAAGAAGGAACTGGAACGCCTGAAGTCGCTCGGGCCATCGTATACAGGCCGGCGTCTTTACCTTCTGTATAACCCGGCCACAGAGCGCACCAACGGCACGACGAACAACTTTTTTGCAACGATCACGATCCGGCCCGGAAACATCGTGGACCGGCCTCACCGCCACACTGCGGCCGCAGTCAATTATTTCTTTGCGGGACGAGGCTTCAGCGTCGTGGACGGCGAACGTTACGAGTGGAAAGCCGGTGATTTGATGTTGACTGCTCCCGGCTGGGCGGTCCACAACCACGCCTCTTATGAGGACGACGTATACGAGCTGACGATTCAAGACAGTCCCCTGAACATCTGGATGGGTTCGCTGCTGTGGCAGGAAAATCTCCACCAACCGGCTGAAGCGCTTGGCGCAACCGGAGGATTCGCGACAAATCGATGATGACTCTGAAACAAAATTTCCTTCGCGGATCTTATACGCCGTTGATCACACCGTTCCGTGACGGCCGTGTGGACTTCAATGCGTTTGGAGAGCTTGTCGATCGGCAGGCCAGAGAAGGATCGCATGGTGTGGTCGTCGCAGGCACCACAGGCGAGCCAAGCAGCCTGACAATTCAGGAGCGAAAAGATCTGCTTCGGGCGGGACTCGAAGGTGCGGCAGGACGCTTGCCGGTTGTAGCGGCTACTGGGTCTCAGTCTTACGTCGAGACCGCCGAACTCACGCGTCATGCGGAAGAAGCCGGGGCGCACGCGGTGCTCGTTGTCACCCCGTATTACATCAAACCGCCACAGCAAGGTCTCGTGGATTACTTCGTGGGCATTGGCCGCCTCACTTCGTTGCCGCTTCTCATTTACCACATACCCGGACGCGCTGCCGTTTCAATCACCGCACAGGCTGTGGCGAAGATCGCCGAGCAGCTTCCGAATCTGGTGGGCATGAAACATGCGGCCACCGATCTCGAAATCATTACCGAATTGCTGAATCGCATTGGAAACGAATTTCGGATCTTTTGCGGCCTGGAAGCGCTCAGCCTGCCCATGCTTGCGATAGGCGCTGCAGGAGTGATGAACGCTGCAGGAAATCTTGCTCCGGGCCGAGTGGCCGAGCTTTGCAACGCGATCGGCAGTGGTGATCTCGAGCGGGCTCGCCGCGTTCACGTCGAATTGTTCGAGCTCAACCGGGCGATTTTTTTGGACACAAACCCCATTCCCCTGAAATACATGATGTCTCGCCTCGGGCTGCTCAGCCGTAACGAAGTGCGATTACCCCTGGTGCCGATAACGGATGCGGAGAGGAAACGAGTTTTGGACGAAGTGCTGGACGAGGCCGACTTGCTGGTGAAAGAAGACACAGCATGAACAAAACTGTGTTAGTCTGGCTTCGCCACTCCCCCCCTACGTTAGGAGGGGTGCCGCTCGCGCGTTTTTTAGCGAACGGCGGGGTGGTTCCCCAACGAAACCACCCCGTCTGCGCCCGGCTGAGGTGGCTTCGCGTCTTTTTCTTTATGGGCGCAGCCACCCCTCCTAACTTAGGAGGGGAGTTCTGATGAGCAGCGAAGCGACAACCCAGGTTGCCGCCATCGAGCGCCGATCCGGGATGGTGCTGCGGGAGAACATCGGCCGTGTTCTTTGCATTGTGGTTCCATTGATCGTCTGGTTCGCTCCTCTGAGTATTCCGGACGCCACGAAGCACGGACTCTCGATTTCGTCGTTCATGATCCTGGCATGGATGACCGAAGCGCTCGACCTCGCGCTGGCCGGCCTGATCGGTTGTTACCTGTATTGGGCCCTGGGAGTTGTTCCGTTCAATGTGGCGTTCAGCGGCTTCGCGACGGATACACCGTGGTTTTTGTTTGGCGCCGGTCTGTTCGGAGCAATGGCATCGAAGTCCGGGCTGGCTCGACGAATCGCGTTTACCGTGATGCAACGCGTGGGAAATACCTACCCGCGAATCCTGCTGGGCCTGATCGTGACGGATTTCGCGCTGACCTTCATCATTCCGTCCGGCATTGCCCGAGTGGTGATCATGGCGGCGGTGGCTTTGGGCCTGATCGAAGCATTTGGGATGGGCCCCGGCAGCAACATCGGGCGCGGCATGTTCCTCATCATCACGTACACGGCCGGTGTTTTCGACAAAATGATCATCGCCGGCGCAGCGTCCATCACGGCGCGCGGGGCGATCGAGAGATTTGGCGGCGTTGAAGTCCTCTGGAGCCGATGGTTCTTCGCGTATTTGCCGTGCGACATCATCACCATCGTCATCGCATGGCGTTTAACGCTGTGGCTTTATCCGCCGGAGCGAGCAACGCTCTCCAGCGATACAGGTTATCTGGACACCGAAATCCGAAAAATGGGGCCGTTGTCGCAACTGGAGAAGCGGGCAGCGGTTCTGATGTTCATGGCCATCGCCCTGTGGCTCACCGATTTCCTGCACCACATTTCGCCATCGGTCATCGGCCTGGGCATAGGGCTGCTGGCTGTGGTGCCGGGCGTGGGCGTTCTCACCATTGAAGACTTGAAGCGGCAGAATTATCTCATCGTGTTTTTTGTCGCGGCGGCGGTAAGCATGGGTGAAGTCCTTATCCAGACCAAGGGACTCGATCTGCTCACGAACATCATGTTTGCGCGGATAGAACCGCTGGTGACGAACGTCTGGGGTTCAACCATCGTTTTGTTTTGGAGCGCATTTGTCTATCACATCTTTCTCGCCAGTGAAGTGTCGATGCTCGGTACATCTATTCCGCTCCTGATGAATTTCGCGAAAAGCCACGGGATCGATCCGCTCGCACTCGGCATGGTCTGGACGTACGCGGCCGGCGGCAAGCTATTCGTCTATCAGTCCGGCGTGCTCGTGGTCGGGTACTCTTATGGGTTCTTTCAAAGCAAAGACCTGTTGCGCATCGGTTTGTGGTTGACGCTGGTTCAATTTCTGATTCTTTTACTTCTTGTGCCTTTTTATTGGCCTCTGATTGGAGTCTGACGAACGAAACCATACTTGCGGTTTTTGGAATCGGTTTTGTCCTCGGCATCCGGCACGCGCTGGAACCGGATCATCTTGTCGCCGTTTCGACGATTGTGGGAAGCGGCAACAGCATCGGCCGATCGTCGCTTGTCGGAACGCTCTGGGGACTGGGGCACACCACATCATTACTTATATGCGGAGTGCTGGTGCTGGTTCTCCGCCTCAGCATTCCGGAAGATTTCGTTGCCTGGATGGAAACGGTGGTGGCCGTGATGCTGGTAGCCCTCGGCGTTAATACTGTATGGAAATTGGCGAGAGATTGGAAGCTGCACATCCATATGCACAGCCATGACGGACGCCCTCACCTCCATTTTCACGTGCACGCCGCAACGGACAAGGTGACCCATAACCACCGGCACGGACTCGACATTCCCTTCCGGTCATTTTTCATCGGAATGCTCCATGGCCTTGCCGGCAGCGGAGCCCTGATGGTTCTGGTGCTGGCAACTGTGCCGTCGTTTATTAGCGGGCTGATCTATATTCTTCTGTTTGGCCTGGGATCTGTCGGCGGCATGCTCCTGCTGAGCACGCTCATCAGTATTCCGTTTGCTTTGTCCGCAGGCCGATATCGGCTGCTGAATGGCGGCCTGCAGCTTCTGGCAGGCCTGATGAGCATCGCCCTGGGTCTTTTCTGGATCTCTTGAAAGATGCCGAAGTTTGTTAGCAAGGAACTGCCCGAAGCTCTCTACGCGCGTTTATCCGGGCACGAAGTGGATCGTTACCTGGACAAGGTGATCCTGCTGTACACAGTGGACCCGAATGGGTGGCCGCACTCCTCGCTTCTGAGCTATTTTGAAGTGGCGGCCAAAGATCGAAGCAACCTTCGGCTTGCCACGTATAGGGACAGCAACACCACGGAAAACATGCGGCGAAATGGTAAAGTGACGCTCTCCGTGTTTGATGAGCGAGTTGCCTATTCGATCAAAGGTAAAGCCGAGGAGATCCGCCGCCAGATGCAATCCGTTTCACGCAATTCCCTGCTCAATCTGGCAATCGATCAGGTTCTGGTGGACGAAGCCGATCCTGATCTGGAACCGGGTGCGTATATTTCGGGCGGAGTGACGTGTGTAAATCCGAATCTTGGTGCCGAGCGTACGTGGAGGAATGAGGTTCTTAAGGAGTTGATGGATTGAAACTGATAGTGGGTATTACCGGAGCAACGGGCACGATATTCGGCGTTCGACTCCTGCAGGTGTTGAAGGATGCCGGCGTCGAAAGCCACCTCGTGTTGAGCAAATGGGGAGCGCGGACACTCGTCGCCTATCCCGATTCGGATCAGGGCGCCGTAATTTCGAGCGGCTCCTTCGTCACGGACGGTATGATCGTCGCGCCCTGCAGCATGAGAACGCTTGCCGCTATCGCTCACGGACAGGGAGACAATCTGATCCATCGGGCAGCCGACGTCATCCTGAAAGAGCGCCGCAAGCTTGTGCTCCTCGTCAGGGAAGCGCCCTTCAGCGACATTCATCTGGAAAACATGCTGAAACTCTCGCGGATGGGAGTTGTGATCACTCCTCCGGCGCCGGCATTCTACAACCATCCGCAGACTCTCGATGACATGATCAATCACATCGTCATGCGGACCCTCGATCAATTCGGGATGCACCTCGATGCCTCCACGCGATGGGACGGCATGATGACAACGGGCGGCACTCCACAAAGAAATTCGGGGACAGACGTATAAATCACCTAATTAGCTTCAAAGTTTCGGTTTACTGCTAATTAGGTGATTTATACGTCTGTCCCCGAATTTCTTTGACCGCCAGAAACTCACCGTTGCCCACCGGCACAAGGCTTGTGTTGAAATCGGGATCCGCCTTGACGAGGG
>QHXD01000007.1:0-5022 GCA_003223895.1 Acidobacteriota bacterium | reverse complement strand
ATTGCATTATCCACAACGAGCAGGCCGCCTGGCCGGAGGATGCGCTTCACGTGCGGCCACCACGCCACATATTCGGAACGCTCACTGTCGAGGAACAGGAGATCAAACGTTCCACCGGCCGACTGGTTCAGCACGCGGCCCGCCTCATCGTGCACCAGCTTGATGAACTCAGCCAGTCCGGATCGAGAGAAGTTCCGGGTCGCCAAACCGACTTTGTAATCGGAAGCCTCGATCGTCGTTACGGTCCCGCCGATGGCGCTCGCGGCTTCAGCTAACCACAGCGTGGAGTAGCCGTTGGAGGTGCCGATTTCAAGCACGCGGCGCGCGAGAGTGGCTCGCACCAGCACACTCAAAAACTCGCCGGTGTCAGGCGTGATGTTGAGCATGCGGTGGGAGCGCTCCGTCGTCACGCCGTCATTCGCTTTGCCGAATTGCTCCAGTTCGGCTAACAGGCTTTCCAGCGGTCGCGTCACTTTATTTCGAACTCCTCGATCTCGATGCGCGTCGTGCCGATATTGCGGAGCCCGCGCGTGACTCCGGGATCCTGCCAATAGAATTCCCCGGTAGCGAGCATCCATCCGCGGTCCGCTTGCCCGGGCACGCTCTCGACAAGCTCCCCGCCATCCAAAACAATCCTGAGCCCGGGCGCCGTCTGTGTAATCGCCGCCGTCGACTGGCCTGGCTCCAGTACCAGGCGCCAGCCGCGCACACGCTCGTTGTCCAGGATCTGCACATAGCCGGGAACGTTCGTACGCGATGACGGCGTGAATCGTCCAGGCTCGCGATTTCTCAAAATAAACGAAATATTGTGGAACGGTGTCTCGCCGATATTGGTGGCTTTGTGCGTACGCGGGCCTTGCTTGCTGTAGGACGTATACGCCGCGCGGCCGCGCGCCGCCCGTTCGCCGCGGGTTACCTCGGAGGAGCCGAGGTTCTGGTTCGTCATGTCGGCTGGAACGATATTGACCGATACGCTGTCTTCCGTGTGGGTGTGGTAACCCGTGTTGCGTCCGGGCGGAATGAAGATTTTCAACACCGTTACGTATTCGTTCGTGAACACGGGAAGATGATAGGGCGCCTTCAAAATCGGCACGCCCACTTCTTTGTTCTGCGCCATCGCGGGCATGGCGACGGTGCATGCGAGAGCAAAAAGCGATACTGCGAGCAAGGGTCTCATGGATTCCTCCAAGGTTTATAAACCCAAGCTTCTTTTTCCAGGTCGCATAGACGCCCGAGAGCTTCGCCCGGAATGTGGCCGAACCGGCTTCGTTGACGGCGAGCCTGCGGGCGAGTGCGGGCCGGGCCTGCATATTGAGCTTTTCCTGATCCTGCCGCTGGAGGCGCACGGATGTGGCGACGTTCCGCTCGATGACAGCCTTGATGTCGCCAGGCAGCCCCTTCCACGTGGGCAGATGCGCAAGCATGTTGAATCCCGACCACATGTGATTGGTGATGCTCACGTACTTCATAACCTCGTAGTGTCTGAAGAGGTTCATGTAGGCCAGCGGATTCTCCTGAGCGTCCACGCTCCCTGTCTTTAGCGCTTCGTAGATGCCGCTGCTGTTGACCGTGACCGGTTCCGCCCCGAGCGCCCTGAACGTGTCCTCGAACATCTGGCCGGCCGGAATGCGCATCCGAATGCCGATCAGATCGCCGGCTACCTTTATCGGACGCGTCGTGCCGCCAATCTGCCGCATGCCATTGTCGAATGAGCCGACGGCAAAGCCCCAGATTCCCTTGGGGATCATCTCCTGGCGCAGATATGCGCCAAGCGGGCCGTCCATGGCCTGATGCGCGTGCGCGGCCGAATGAAACGCGAAGGGAACCTGCTGCACTTCGGCCACGGGCACGACATTGCCAAGAATGCCGCCCATGAGCGTAAAGAACTGAATCTCACCAGAGACGAGCATCTGGAGCGCCTGCGGATCGCTGCCGGGAATCTTGTTGTTCTCCGGGAAGATCGTGGTCTCGACGCGCCCACCGGTCTCGTTGCGGATGGCTGTCCACATCTCCACCAGCCGCAAATGCAGGGGGCTGTCGATCGTCTGGTTGTGGTACTGGGCGAAGGTGTAGTCGGCTGCGCGCAGCGAGCGCGCAAACACCATAAGCGATCCGCCGTGGTGCCCGAGACGAATGCCCGGCGCGTGAGCTGCCTCGACTGCGTCATCGTCTACTCCGATTTGCTCAGTGAACTTTACCCTTAACCGAGCGGACTTCAAAGAGCGGTGTAATATCACATCCGGGACTCTGTGCTTCGAGTCATGGAACCCGCCTCCAACAAGCAGGAATCCCGAAACATGGATACGCCCACGCACACAAAGCGTTGGGAGCAGGTGGTTCGAGCCATCGGCCGGATTCTGAGACCAATCGCGGAGTAAATCACCATGGGCTGGTGTCGTTTCTACCGAAGAGCGCAATGGGATCGTGAGCGGGCGAAAGAACTCGAATCATACCTGCAGATCGAGACCGACGAAAACATCGCCAGGGGAATGTCAGCGGCGGAGGCTCGCGAGGCTGCGCAAAGAAAACTAGGTAACACGCTCCGAATTCGAGAGGAGATCTATCGAATGAATACCATCGGTTTCCTGGATTCGCTGAGCCGTGATCTGCTCTACGCCCTTCGCGCCATGCGCCACAACTTCACGTTCACGGTGGTCGTCGTGCTGACTCTCGCGCTCGGCATTGGCGCGAACACCGCAGTCTTCAGCGTCCTCAATAGCGTCCTGCTCAAGCCGTTGTCTTATCCGCGGGCAGAGGAATTGGTGGCGCTCCGGCAGATTGCGCCTGGCGCTGCGGGATCGAGATCTTCCGAGGGACTGAGTCTCTCCCCATCCATGTATCTCACCTACGCGGGGCAGAACCGGGTCTTTCAATCGCTGGGCGTGTGGACCACTACTATTTCGAATGTGACGGGGCTGGCCGAACCGGAACAAGTCCGTGTGATCCTCATCAGCGATGGCGTCCTCCAGGCGCTCAACGTTCCGCCCGCGGCCGGCCGCTGGCTCCTGGCCGCGGACCAGGCCGGAGCCACCCGGCCGCCCCCAAGCGTTTTCCAGGCTACGACCACAATAATGCTCGGCTACGGGTACTGGCAGCGGCGTTTCGGAGGAGACCGATCCGTGATCGGACGCACCATTACCGTCGATTCACGCCCGAAGGAAATCGTCGGTGTTATGCCTCAGGGATTCAGGATCGGCAATGCCGAAGCGGATGTGATCTGGCCGGCGGCTTTCGATCGGGGAAGACTAACTCTAGCCGGTTTCGGTTATCAGGGCGTCGCCCGGCTTAGGCCGGGAATCACGATCGCCCGTGCCAACGCCGACGTGGCGCGAATGAGTCCGATCTGGATGGACTCCTGGTCCGATGGACCGGGCACAAATTCACGAGCCTATGAGCCCTGGAAAATCGCAGCCGACCTTCGTCCTCTCAAACAAGAAGTGGTCGGCAGTGTTACAGACGTTCTGTGGGTGGTGATGGCGACCATCGGCCTGGTGATGCTCATCGCCTGCGCCAACGTGGCGAATCTGCTTCTGGTTCGGGCGGAGGTGCGGCAGAGGGAACTGTCCCTGCGTGCGGCGCTCGGCGCGGGCCGCGGACGGATCATCCGGAGTCTTCTCGTTGAAAGCATGCTGCTGGGTTTAATAGGCGGCGCGCTGGGAATAGGACTCGCTTACGCCGGCTTGCGCCTGTTGCTGGCGATGGCATTCACTGCAGTTCTCTCGCTGTTGTCGAGTGTGTTGTTCGGATTGATCCCTGCGCTGAAATACACGGGGCCGCGGATTTGGACCGCGCTGGGCAGCATCGGCCGTACAGCGAGCTTGAGCCGGGAGCGCCACCGCGTCCGCAGTGTACTGGTTGTGGTTCAGGTGGCGATCGCGCTCGTGCTCCTGGTGAGCGCCGGATTGATGATTCGCACATTCCAAACGATACGGACCGTCGAGCCGGGATTCACACAACCCGAGCATCTCCAGATCATGCGAATCTTTATCGCTGCATCGCTCGTTCCGGACGCGGAACGAGTGACGCGAATGCAGAACGACATTCAGGACAAGCTGTCGTCGATTCCGGGTGTGACCTCGGCCGCGTTCGGGAGCGCGATGCCCATGGAAGGGTTCGGCTCGAACTTGGGCGTCTTGAACTGGGGCGTCATCCGCGCAGACGACCGGGCCGATCCAGGGTCGGACACCCCGCCGTTGCGCTTATTCAAGTACGCCTCGCCCGGTTTCTTTCAAACTGCGGGCACCAGGTTGGTCGCGGGCCGCGAGATCACCTGGACGGAAGTCTACGGCCTGAGACCTGTAGTACTGATTTCCGAGAATCTTGCCCGTGAACTCTGGGGCACACCAACAGCCGCGCTTGGCAAACGGCTCCGCCAGCTTCCCGGCATGCCTGGGCATGAAGTAATCGGGGTTGTACAGGACGTCCGTGAAAACGGTGTTTACCAACAGGCACCTCCAACCGTGTACTGGCCTTCGATGTCTGGTTATTTGAACGCCACGGTAGGGCGGCCGAATGCCATACGCCAAGTGACCTTCATCGTCCGCAGCGAGCGCACTGGCACGGAAGGTTTTCTGAACCAGGTCCGGCAAGCCGTTTGGTCGGTGAACTCCGGCCTGCCCGTGTCGCCGCGGACGATGCACGAGGTCTACGATCAGTCTCTCGCGCGGACTTCCTTCACGCTGGTGATGCTGGCGATCGCCGCATCGATGGCTCTGCTTTTGGGCGTCGTCGGCATCTACGGCGTGATCTCCTACGCGGTCTCGCAGAGAAGGCGCGAGATCGGCATTCGCGCGGCGCTCGGCGCGCAGCAGGGCGAGTTGAAACGAATGTTTGTGCGCCATGGACTGGCACTGGCGGGTGTGGGCGTCGCGATAGGACTGGGGCCGGCAGCGGGCCTGACGCGCCTGATGTCTACGTTGTTGTACGGCATCACGCCTCTCGATCCGATGACGTATGCGGTGGTGCCAGTCATCTTAGTGATCGCCACGGTACTCGCGAGTTATCTGCCGGCGCGACGGGCTG
>QHXD01000006.1:30676-33641 GCA_003223895.1 Acidobacteriota bacterium | reverse complement strand
CCAATTCGACGTTCCCGGTCGCCAGACCGAGCATGACGTCGGCACGTGCCGACATTTCGGCAAGGATGTCGGCAATTCCGGGCAGGACATGGTACCGCTCGGATGCAAGGACTTCATCTTTTAGATAGAAAAGATAGGATTCGAGGATAGACGCAAGCCGGCTTTCGATTTCGGAATCGTTTCCGACTCGGGCTAGCAGAATTTCACGAATGATTGCAGGATCCGTTTTCCCATGAGGGGAAATTCCCTGCGTGGCGTTCTCAACTGCAAGAATGTTGCGGCAGGCGCGATCTAGCGCACGTAAACCGGCCCCACCAGTGAAGATCAGGGTCTGGTCGACGTCGAAGAGAAGTAACTTCACCCACTAACAAAACACCAATTCTTCCTCAGTTTCAAGTACTTGATGCGCTTCAAGCGCATCGATCTCCACTTCGAAGCCGCAGCCCCGCTCCAGACAAATCAGTCCGTTAGAGAGCACCGAGTATGCCATTTCATCCTGACTGCTGCATCTTGGACAAACCATAGTGAAAACCTCCATATATCGTTGAGCACTTCGGCTACCAAATCATCAGGTCGTTGGACGTTTGAATTGAAATAATGGTTTGGGCTTCGGACGAAATTTGTTTATGCTTGCGGGCTTGCTATGAGGCCGATGGTCCAACTCTCGGCGATCACCCTCGAAAAGCTCCAGGCCTTCTCCGGCCGGTCGAGTACGCTCGTCACGATCGACGCCCCTTTGTTTGGAAGTGTCATGATCATGAACGGACGCCTGATCCGGAAGGCTGCAAACTACGTCGAGCCCGAGAAGATCGGCCAGTCCATCGGGTTCCCTGCTGATGAACTAATCGTTGCCGAAGCGTCCCGCTTCTGGATTCAGCATGAGACCGGCGTCCGGATGCGAAAGGGGCGTGACGAGATGGCGAAGCTGCTCGAGGGCATCTAGTTTGGATCGATGGAAAGCCTGGTTGATCGGCTGGATTGGCTTCTTTGTCATCGGCATCATCGGGCGCACGATGCGTTGGCAATCGGTTGGCGATTCCTACCTCGATGAGATCTATAAATCCGGAAATCGCGCGATCTTCACCTTTTGGCATGGCAGAATTTTTCCGGCCACGTATTATTGGCGGAATCGCGGCATCGTCGTGATGACCAGCATGAATCGTGACGGCGAATCCATTGCGCAATGCATTCAGCGATTCGGGTATGGTGCCGCACGCGGCTCGAGTTCGCGGGGAGGCTTCAAGGCCCTCGCGCAAATGGCTCGCGACATTCGTCACGGAAGGGATACGGCGTTCACGATCGACGGCCCGCGCGGCCCTCGATACATTGCCAAACAAGGCCCCGTTCTTCTTGCCATGAAGACCGGCGCCGCGATTTTTTGCTTTCACATTTCAATGAAGCGCAAGATTCAACTCAAGAGCTGGGACGAATTCCAGATCCCGCTTCCATTCACCCGGGCGATCGTCCTGAAGGCGGCGCCCATCTGGGTGCCACATGATGCCCCTGAAGCGCACCTTCGCGACCTCCATCTGCAAATGCAGGACACACTGGATGATCTAAGAAAGAGGGGGGATAGCTGGTGGTAATCTGGACAGAACAGCTGTGTTGGTGTACATTAAACATGACTAAGTTAATTCAGAAGGACTACAATGGGCGACTTTAAAGAGATTCTCAATCAGGCCAAGAAGGAAATCGTTGAAATAACCGTCCAGGACGTACAGGAGAAGTTCAATCCTGCCAATGGTTTTACTCTTCTCGACGTTCGGGAAGGCGACGAGTGGGAACAGGGCCACCTCGACAAGGCTGTTTTCCTTCCCCGAGGCTTCCTGGAAGTCAAGGCCGACAAAACCCTGACCGATAAACAGCAACCCGTCGTGGTCTACTGTGCCGGCGGTGTGCGGTCGGCGCTGGCCGCAAAGACGCTCAAGGATCTCGGGTACACGAAGGTCTATTCCATGGCCGGCGGTTTTAATGAATGGAAGAACAACGGTTTTCCGTTTGTGGTTCCGGAGAAAGTCGGCAAGGACCATATGGCCCGATACAGCCGTCACCTTCGCGTTCCGGAGGTAGGAGAGGCGGGCCAACTCAAGTTGCTCAAGAGCAAAGTTCTGCTGGTTGGCGCGGGCGGCCTGGGTTCGCCCGCCGGCGTATACCTCGCAGCGTCGGGCGTGGGAACGATTGGTCTTGTGGATTTTGATGTTGTGGATGAATCCAATCTTCAGCGTCAGATTCTTCATTGGACGTCGTCGGTGGGCATGCCGAAGGTGGATTCGGCGAGGCGAACGCTCTTTGAAGTGAATCCGGACGTGAAGGTGCGAACGCATGCAATCCGGCTGGATCCGGACAACGTCCTCGATATTTTTCAGGACTACGACGTCATCCTGAGCGGATCGGATAACTTCACGACTGCGTATCTGGTGAACGATGCAGCGCTGCTTTTGAAGAAGCCCGTGGCGTATGGAAGCATCTTCCGATTTGATGGACAGGCTTCGACGTTCATTCCGTATCAAGGACCCTGCTTCCGTTGCCTGTACGCCCAGGCGACGCCTCCGGACTTGGCCCCGAGTTGCGACGAAGCGGGAGTGCTCGGAGTGTTGCCCGGTGTCGTCGGTTTGATTCAGGCGACCGAGGTCATCAAGGTTCTGCTGAACATCGGCAATACACTGAATGGACGCCTGCTCACATATGACGCTCTCGAAATGACGTTCCGCCAGTTCAAGCTGCGCCGGGATCCCGAATGTCTCGGCTGCGGGCCGAATGCGCATATCGATCTGCGCTCCATTCCCGAGTTCGTCTGCGCGGTTCAAGCAGCAGCAAAGTAGGCTTGAAGGCCAGTCCCATTCACGTCGGCGATTTCATCTACTGCCGATCGAAATACTATCGAGACTCCCTCCAGCTCCCCGAGGAGCTGGGGTTGGTCATCGAGATCAAACGCAGCAATTTCAAAATCCTCTATGCCAGTGAC
>QHXD01000006.1:19740-30620 GCA_003223895.1 Acidobacteriota bacterium | reverse complement strand
AAGAAGGTCCACGCCCTTGAATGCGAACTGGTGTCGGAAAACGGCGAGCACCGCCTGACCTTACGCATCGACAAAATGGATCACGAAACGGTCGATGACCTTCGGAGGTTCTTGGGGGACGCATTCATTTCTCTGGTGGTCATCCCCGAAGGCATGGCCTTCATGCAGGTGGAAATCCGGTTCCGGGATAATTCGGGGACAGACGTATAAATCACCTAATTACAAGCGACATACGGCGACACCAATTCTTGCAAATCATTCTGCGCTTTCATCGGGATTCAAAACGGAATATGAGCAATCTCCACATAAACCCACACACTCCCTGTCGATAATGCTGCGAAAAACGGAGGCCATCTGAATTTCCTTCCTCGCACAAGCACCCACAGTGTCACAACAACCATTGCAGCGAGGTTTCCCGCGATCGTTGAATACCGTTGCGAACTATAGTCTGGTCCCAGCAGTGCCGTTCTGTAGAACAGAGCAAGTAGAATCCAAAGATAACTGGCGTTTGTAAGTAGCAACAGGAGTTTAACCTCCTGAGGGGCGTAAATTCCTTGCTGATGCAGGCGACGGAGTTTTAACCAAGCGGCTACTGAAGGTACGCAAGGAACGGCGATCCAGCACAGCGCAATTACCTGGAACACTCTCATCAAGCGGCTGCTCCTTTCACCCTACCTGCCTTGTTCAGAATCGTTCCATCGACGCAGATTTGTGATTCCAGCAGCGTTGCTCCGCTACGCTTGAGTGAAGGTCTCCCAGTGCTGCCCGGATTCCAAGCTGTCCATCGGCGACCGTCAGTTTNNNNCATCATATCCCGAAGAATCGCCGACCACGCCACTTTGCTTTCCCGTTGGCCACTCTCGCACGCTAGCAAGACCTTCTTGCCGTGTGTCGTTGCTCCGATAATAAGCAGCAGAGCGGCCTTTTGATCCTCGACGCCTGCGCGCTCCCCCCAAGGCCGTTGCGATACACACGACGCGTTGTTGTTCCGGATTGCCCTCACCATGTCCTTCAAAGAGGCAATCGAAAAGAAAATGTTTTCGGCGATGATTCGGATCGTCTCGTCTATCTTCGCCTGATGCGGGATGCCTGTGAGCTCCACCGGGTTTTTCTGTGGGCATACACGCTAATGGACAATCACGTCCACCACATAGCGGTGCCGGCCCGCGAAGATTCGCTCGGAAGGGCGATAAAAGAGACTCACGGTGAATACACCAGCTACCTCAACACAAAATATGGGTTGGTTGGCCATGCGTGGCAGGGTCGATTCAAATCCTTTCCGATGGAGGAGTCGCATTGCTGGAATGCGATTCGTTATGTCGAGAGAAATCCGGTAAGGGCTGGCATGGTCGAAAGAGCCGAAGATTACGTTTGGTCGAGTGCGGCCGCCCATTGCGGTTTGCGGGAAGACATGCTTCTGTCTGGAGATTGCCCGGTTGTTAAGGAAATCAAGAACTGGTCCGAATGGTTAAGACTTGAAAATGCGAAAGGTGTTGACGATGTAATTCGCCTTCATACTCGGACGGGCCGGCCGTTAGGCTCAAAAAGATTCATCGGCGGCATTGAAGAGCAGAAAGGGCGGAAACTACTTCCACAAAAGCGCGGTCCGCGATTCAAGCTGAAACAAGCGGAAAATCACAGCCAGGACGGTCGAGAACCGCCAACAACGGGGACGCTATTTGGGTGATTTATACGTCTGTCCCCGAATTACCAAACTAACTCTTTTCGAAGACGCCGATGTGGTAGAAGCGCGCGAGCTTTTCCTGTGAGGCTATTCAGCATGAGGCTGCCGTACATGGCGGCGAGGCTGGGACGTGGAGCCTGACAAGTCTGGCAGATCGGGTATTGAGACAGATCCCCGGTGAGATGGGCCTCACGAAGCTGAACCATGCCAGGAGAGTTCCAGACTTCCATCACGGATTGCTTCTTCAGGTCGCCGAGAGGTTTCTCGTCGTACATATAACAGCACGGATAGGCGAGGCCGTCGTAGCGCACGTACAGAGGGCCGCGCCATAGCAGGTGGCACGGGTTTCGGCGTTGGCCTTTCTGCTCACCGCCGGGAATTTTCGAACCATCGATCTGCACTTCGTCGCGCTTGAAGCGGATCTCATCCACACCCGGAATGGACCAGAGCTTCCTGTACGCCTGGACCTCGTGAGAGTTCTCCTTGAGCATGACCATCTGGAGAACAACGTAGATCGGGGACTTCCGATCGAGTTTTCTTTGCAGGAAATTCATGATGTTCTCGCGCGTCTTTTCGAACGTCGCGCCGAACCGGTACTTTTCGTACGTTTCCTTGGACGCGCCATCGAAGGCGAGGATCACGTAATCCAGTCCGCTGTCGAGCAGCATGTCCCGGCGCCGCTCGTCGAGCAGCGTCGCGTTGGTCGACATCCCGGTTCGGATTCCGGCGTCGCGTGTGATCCGGATCATCTCGAAAATGTTCGGATGAATCATCGGCTCGCCGATGCCATACGGCCACACGAATTCGACGTAGTCTTTACAGTCCGCGACGATCTTCTTGTAGAGCTCGAGGTCCATGTTTTCGTTGTCGAACGTGTAGATGTGGCGGGGACACATCGGGCAGTAGAGATTGCATTTGGCGGTGCTTTCCAGCGTGATTTCGATCGGACCGCCCGACAGGACGGCCTTATGCCTGAAGTAACTTGCCGCAATCTGCAGCCGGTTGCGTCGTTTTGTGCGCGTCGTGGTCATCAACTGCCGTCAGTTTACAGGTGTGCCGGGGGCGTCGCAACCAAAACACCCGCCGGAGGCCCTTCCGGGGCCTTGAATTTCTGTTTCATTCGAAGAAAAGGCCGCTCCACGCAATAGAAAGACAAGATCGCGACGAGAAATACGGAGCCATACATGCCCAGCAGGGTCAATGGCACCGGCAGACCGAGGCCACGAACGTATAAAAACAATGGATAGTGCCAGAGATACAGGCCGTAAGAGATCCGTCCCGTCCATACCAGGGGCCGGAATGATAGCACTCGGGTCAGTGGAATAGACGACGATGACGACCGCACGACCGCAAAAATGACCGCAGCCGAGATAACTGCGACAAGGAAATAGCCGGCCTGGAACATGAAATCGTCATTCCATTCCGAACTGAATATCATGAGAACCAACGGCATGCCGACAAGTGCAAGAAGGTATGCGCGCTTCTTCATCGCCAACCCCGGCTTGAGAACGCCGAACGCCAGCATCACGCTCAACGCGCAGCCGGCCAGCAATGAGTCAGCCCGGGTATCCAGTCCGTTGTACAGGCGCTCGGGAGTGCGACCTTCAGCCCACAAGGAAACTCGATACGTTGCGCACGCAAATACCGCGATCACCAGGATCGGAACGATCCGCTTCCGCAAGGTCTCAAATCGGAGGATAGTGACCAGCGTGATCGGCCAGAGCAAATAGAACTGCTCCTCAATGGACAGCGACCATGTGTGACCCAGACCGGCCATGTGGAAATCCGGCGCAAATGCCCGAAACCAGTTCGCACTGTAGAAGAGCGCGATCAATGCGGCCTTGACTCTCTCCGTTGCAGGTATCGGATTTAACGGCAAAAGCGAAGCCAGCAGAAGAAGCGACAGTGCCGGAAGAAGGCGCAGAGCGCGCCGCGCATAAAAGTTTCTGAAGTCGATGGATCCGGTCTCGCTCCATTCCTGCAGCAGGACCGCTGTAATCAGAAAGCCGCTCAGCGTGAAAAAAACATCCACACCGAGGTAGCCCCACTGGGTATACGGCGACCTGGGGGCCGCGTGAACGGCCATGACCGCGAGCACCGCGACACCTCGAATACCGTCAAGCGTGGGCGAGTATCGAAGTCGGAATTGCAGCTTTTGCGGAGAGACCATCGGCGCGGCTACGCGTACATCGAAGCCGTCTGGACCGGATTGTACAGCGTGTCTCGCTCGACCGGTACCCGGCCGGCATCACGAATCAACTTCTCGATCTGACTCCGCGTCATGCCCGGATTGGTTGGCGTACCGGCGCCATGGATGATGCGCTCCTCGATGATCGTGCCGTCGAGATCGTCCGCGCCGAATCGAAGCGCGATCTGGGCAAGCGATGGAGTTAGCGTCACCCAATAGGCTTTGATGTGTGGAAAATTGTCCAGGATCAGGCGCGAGACAGCGATAGTCTTCAGATCGTCCATGCCGGAGGTCGTCGGCAGGTGCGCGTACACGGTGTGTTCCGGATGAAAAGCCAGTGGAATAAAGCAATTGAATCCACCGGTGTCATCCTGCAGCTCTCGCAGCCGCACCAGGTGATCGACACGTTCTGCCAGTGTCTCGATATGGCCGTACAACATTGTGGCGTTCGAGCGGACTCCCGTCTTGTGCAGCACCCGAGCCACTTCGAGCCATCGCGCTCCTGAAATCTTGTGGCCTGCAATCAGCGGACGCGCCCGCTCGGCGAAGATCTCGGCGCCTCCGCCCGGACAACTGCCCATGCCCGCTTCTCGCAGCTGTTCGATGACCCACTCGAGCGGCTTTCGCGTGATCTTGACGAAGAAGTCCAGCTCGACCATCGTGAAAGCCTTGAGGTGAACGGACGGAAACCGGTTCTTCAAGCCCCGCAGCAGGTCCAGGTAATAGTCGAACGGCAGGGCGGGGTTCAGGCCTCCGACGATATGAAATTCCGTCAGCGAATCCGTGTACTCCTGCTCGGCGAAGTGAAACACCTGCTCGAGCTGCATTGTATAACCGCCCTCTTCCCCGGGCTTTCGCGCGTATGCGCCCTGGCAAAGCTGGCAGTCGATGACGCAAACGTTCGTATAATTGATGTGCCGATTGACGTTGTAGTACGCGAAGTTTCCGTTCAGGCGTTCGCGCATCTGATTGGCCAGACGGCCCAACGCGACGATGTCATCGGAATGAAAGAGGTCGACGCCTTCCTCAAAGGACAGGCGCTCACCGTTGTGGATCTTGTTCGCGATTGCGCTCCAGTTGATCATGCCGCCCAAAATTATACATGACGGCAGGCGGTAATTCGGGGACAGACGCATAAATCACCTAAATTCGATCAAGGACCTTTGACTTGAATTTAGGTGATTTATGCGTCTGTCCCCGAATTACCAAATCGCGACGGGGCGTAGGGTTCAATCGCCACGCGGGACCGGCCATTCGACACGAGATCCGCGATGATCGACGCCGTTATCGGCGCGAGCAACACCCCGTTCCGATAATGGGCGGTGGCGTAAAACACTCCGGGAATTGCGGAAGGACCGATGACCGGCAGTCCATCCTGCGTGGCCGGTCGCAGACCGGTCCAGGTTTCCATGATCGGATAAGAGCCCACGTGGGAGGAGATCGCCTGCGCGTCGGCGAGCAATTTCCCGATGCCCGCCGGCGTCACCGACCGATCGAATCCAACATCTTCGTCGGTTGCGCCGACAATGAGATCTCCATTGTTCCGTGGAACGAAATAGGAATGGTGCCAGCGAATCATGTGGCGGAAAGCTCCGGGAGGCATGCACAGAGACAGGATCTGGCCTTTCCGCGGATAAACCGGAATCGGCGGATCCAATCCCGCCAGTTCGGGGCTCCAGACGCCGGAAGCGACCACGATGCCAGGCGCTTCGAATGTGAGGCCGTCCGTCCGCACTGCGTTCTTCGAAATTCCCTGAACGCGCGCGCCGGTTCGAATCTCGACGCCTCTTTTGAGGCAGGACTCGCGCAGGGCATTCACGAGCCTGCGCGGCGCCACGGAACTCTCAGCGGGCATGAAAAGCGCCGTCAGAATGTCTGCCGTGATGAGGGGCTCCATCCTGCGAACCTCATCGCCAGAGATGTTCTCGACCGCGAAGCCTGCCTTTCGCTGCCACTCGCATCGGCGGCGGAGCGCGTTGGCGGATTCTTCCGAGCAGGCGAGACACAACAAACCGGAACCGGAATATCCGCAATCGATTCCGGTCTCGTCTTCCAACTCGCCAATGAATTTCCGGTACGAGTCATGGCTCGCGCGGCACAATTGAAAGAACGGATCCTGGTCGTCCGCCTCACTCAGGGGAGACAACATGCCGGCGGCAGCCCACGATGTGCCTTCTCCAGTTGCGCCACGATCCAGGACCAGCACAGCTTTCCGGCCGGCAAGCTCGCGCGCGATAGAGAGACCGATCACGCCTCCGCCGATGACGATCACGTCATGCATAGGCCCATTCTACCTGTGTTAGTCTAGGACCTTCATGATTCGGGCCCTGATTTTCGACTTCAACGGCGTTCTGGCAAATGACGATCCAATTCACATGGAGTCTTTTCGGCGGGTCGCCGAGGAAGAAGGATTGACGTTCACTGACGAGGAATACCTCGACATATATCTTCCGCTGAATGATTGGGATTGCTTCAAAACCCTGTACAGGGGACATTCGCTTCCACTGCCGGCCGGCGACCTCAATGAACTCGTGCGCCGGAAGGGTGTTTATTATTTTCAAGCTATTGCGGAGAGATCCGTCATGTTCAGCGAGGCCGATCGGGCCGTGCGGGCCGCCGCAGCCCGTTGTCCTGTTGCGATCGCATCCGGCGCACGAGGCGAGGAAATCCGTCATATTCTCGATCGCGCGGATCTTCAAAAGTGTTTCAGCGCAATCATTTCCGCGGAAGATGTCCGCTACGGAAAACCACACCCCGAGCCGTTTCTGCGCGCCTATGAGAGACTGAAAGAGACTCAGGTTTCATTGAACGCGTATGATTGCGTCGCGATAGAAGATTCGATTGGCGGCATCCAGTCGGCCCATGAGGCCGGCATGCGATGCCTTGCCGTGGCGCATTCATATGGCCGGGACCGTCTCGACGGCGCGAAGCCGGAGTGGGTGATCGATTCGATCGCAGATTTCACAGCCTGGCTGGAAAGAGAAGTTCGGAAGTGAGCGCGAGATCGCGTCAGACATTTCAACAATTGGTGACGCTGCCCGACAGCGCAATTCCGTTGGCTGAAGCGGCTCTGCTGATGGCGTGCGAGGAATATCCGCAGCTGGAAATCAGCCCCTACCTGGACCAGCTCGACCGCATGGCACAGATGGCGCAGAAGAGTCTTCGCGCGGAGGATACGCCGGTCCAGACCGTTGAGAAGATCAACGCGGTTTTGTTTGAGACGCTCGGTTTTCGAGGCAACACCGAAGACTATTACGATCCGCGAAACAGCTTCTTCAACGACGTGATCGACCGGCGTGTCGGTATCCCGATTACGCTATCAACTGTCTATATGGAAGTCTCCCGCCGGCTTCAGTTTCCCATCTCCGGAGTGGGCATGCCGGGCCATTTCGTTGTGAAATTCAATAACAGGAGCGAGGAGTTCTTTCTGGATCCGTTCAACCGCGGCATGATTCTCAGCCGGGACGATTGCCGCGCGAGAATCAAGGAAAGGTACGGCGACTCGCTCGAATTCGACGAGCGCCTTCTCGAACGGGTGACGAACCGCCAGATTCTCGCGCGCATGCTCAACAACCTGAAGCTCATCTACCTGAAAGCCCAGGCGTTCGACAAGGGTCTTGCGATCGTGGACATGATGCTGATGGTCAACCCACACGACATCGAACAATTCCGCGACCGCGGGCTTCTGCGCCTGCAACTGCGCCAGTTCGAAGGCGCCGCCCGAGACCTCACGTACTATCTGCGCAAGAGCGGCAACTGCCAGGACCGCGAAGAGATCGAAGACCACCTGAAAGAGCTCAGACGCATCCAGGCGATGATGAACTGAGTCCAAAACGCGGGCTAAAGCCCACGACTACATTGGGATCAGAATGTTTCCCAAAATGTAGTCGCGGGCTTTAGCCCGCGTTTGGTGCTTGGGTTATTCTATAGCCGCATGCGGAATCGAATTCGGGATGCCAGGCGCGTCGTCGTCAAGCTTGGGTCGAATCTATTTTTCAATGACAGCGGGCAGGTCGCCGTCGACCGGATTTTCTCATTCATCGAAGATGTCGCTGCGGCACGGCTGGCCGGCCGCCAGATGATCGTCGTGTCCTCCGGCGCCGTCGCGCTGGGAGCCAACGCATTAGACATGAAATCCGCCCCTGCTTCGCTGAGGCAAAAACAGGCGCTCGCGGCGGTGGGCCAAAGCCGTCTGATGAACCTGTACGAACAGGGATTCGCGAAGCATGGTCTGACTCCGGCACAGATCCTTCTCACCGAAGAAGACTTTTCCAGCCGCAAACGATATCTGAACCTGCGGCATACGCTCGCGACGCTGCTCGACATGGGCGTCGTTCCCGTCATCAACGAAAACGACACGGTCTCCACGAGCGAGCTGGAAATCACGGACCGGAGCCGCAGTTTCGGCGACAATGACAAACTGAGCGCCCTGGTCATGAGCAAGCTCGAAGCGCAGGCGCTGGTCCTTCTCTCCGATGTCGATGGCATGTACACGGACAATCCTCGGGAAAACCCGGCCGCCCAACTGATCCATGAAGTCCACGAAATCACGCCGGAGATCGAGGCCGGCGCCGGCGGCAAATCCGCACGGGGCCGCGGGGGCATGTCGACCAAGCTGCAGGCCGCCCGCATCGCGATGAATTCGGGCGGTATGGCCGTCATCGCAAATGGTCTGAAGCCGGGCATCATCGCGCGGGTTTTGAACGGCGAGCAGGAAGGCACATTGTTCATCGGCAAATCGGAGTCGCTCTCCGGAAAGCGCCGCTGGATTGCCTTTGCTTCGTCGGTCTCCGGACGAATCCATATCAATGAAGGCGCGCTCGACGCGATTACCAGGAAGAACGCCAGTCTCCTCCATGCGGGAGTGACGCGAATCGAGGACGAGTTCGAGGACGGCGATGTGGTCTCGATTATCGGGCCGGACGGCCAGGAGGTTGCCCGAGGCATCGTCAACTACTCCAGCGCCGACGCTTCGAAACTCATCGGCAAACATTCCGACGACATTTCGAGGCTGGCCTCAACCAGGAATTACGACGCATTCATCACGCGCAACAATATTGCGTTTTTGACGGATTGAGGAGACTGTAGCGTTAACACATGAGTGAAACGCGACAACAAGCGGAACGCGCGAGGCAGGCATTCTACAAACTGTCCACCACCTCGGACCGGACCGCGATCCTCCATGACGTTGCCGCTGCCCTCCAGCAGCACGCAAAGGCGATTTTCGAGGCGAACCAGAAAGATCTTGCCGAGGCAAAAGGCAAGATTCCCGAACCTCTGTACAAACGCCTCATCCTCAATGACGCGAAACTCCGAGATGTCGTCGATGGCGTCAAACAGATAGCGAAGATGCCGGACCCTCTCGGCCACGTGCTGGAGGAGACTGAACTCGACGAGGGCCTCGTCCTGCGCAAGGTCCAGACACCGATCGGAGTCATTGCCGCCATCTTCGAGTCTCGTCCGGATGTGGTGCCGCAGATCGCCGCGTTGTCGATTCGAACCGGCAATGCGGTTCTTCTAAAGGGCGGCCGGGAGGCTGTCCAGACCAACGCGGCGCTTGGCCATGCCATCCGGGAATCTCTGGAGAAGCACGGAATAAAGGACGCCGTTCAACTGGTATCGACCCGCGAAGAAGTCGCCGAATTTCTGAAGATGGACGACTTGATCGATCTGGTGATTCCGCGCGGCTCGAATGAGATGGTTCGAAGCATTCAGCACAGCACGAGGATTCCGGTGCTCGGCCATGCCGACGGCGTGTGCCACGTATATATTGACGAGTTTGCCGACGTCGACAAGGCGGCTCGCATTGCCGTCGATGCGAAGGCGCAGTACCCCGCTGTATGTAATGCCGCGGAAACGCTGCTGGTGCATTCGAGGTTTCCGGGCCGGGAGAGGGTCCTGAAGGCTCTCGCGGATGCGGGAGTGGAGCTTCGCGATTCCGAATATGGCTCCGAGTATCTGGACCTGATTATGAATGTCAGGATCGTCGGCAGTCTTGATGAGGCGATCGGCCATATCCATAGATATGGATCCAGACATACCGATTCCATCGTGACCGAGAATCCTGAGAACGCCCAGCGCTTCCTGAATGAAGTCGATTCGGCCGGGGTCTTCTGGAACGCCTCAACCCGTTTTGCCGACGGCTTCCGGTACGGCTTCGGGGCCGAAGTTGGCGTCAGCACCAATAAAACCCACGCCCGCGGGCCCGTTGGCGTAGACGGCCTGCTGATCTACAAATATCAACTGATCGGCAACGGTCACATCGTCGCAACGTATACCGGCGAGAACGCGCGCCCATTCCTGCATAGAAAAACGGGGGGACAGGAGAAATAGCCGCGAATTACGCGGATTACGCGAATGGGCGCATCAAAGATTCCTTGACGCGCCCATTCGCGTAATCCGCGTAATTCGCGGCTATTTTCCCTATCCCCCTTCACCCGAATCTTGCACGGAAATCCCTCGCGTAGTTTCTGCCGATCTGCACATCCGACCCATCGGAGAGTTTCAGCAGGTAATGCCCGCCGGCTAATGAATGCACTTCACGGGCATGGGCGAGCTGAACGATGGCCTGTTTGTGAACACGGCAGAATACACCGGGGTCCAGACGTTCTTCCAGTTCCTTCATTGTGATGTTCAAGACGAAGCGTCCGTGCGGCGTGCGTGCGAAAACCAGTTTGTCTTCAGACTCGAACGCGATGACCTCGTCCACATTCACTACAATGAGCTTTGAGCTCGACCGGGCCATGAGGCGCTCCAGCCTCCGGCCATCGCGCCGCGCTTCCTCCAGGTGAGTGCGTTGCGCACCCGGCCGGATCACGTTCAGCCGGGAAAGGCATTCCGCCAGGCGCTTCTGAGTAATGGGTTTCAAAAGGTAGTCCAGGGCATGCACCTCGAAAGCGCGGATGGCGTAGTGACCGTAGGCAGTAGTGAAAATGACGACCGGCCATTCGTCTTGTGGCAACGAATCCAGGACCGCAAAGCCATCCAGCCCGGGCATCTCGACATCGA
>QHXD01000006.1:12969-19723 GCA_003223895.1 Acidobacteriota bacterium | reverse complement strand
ATCGCTGCAACGGCCGAAGGACCATCTTCCGCCTCGCCGGCGACCTCGACCGAATCGGCGTGGGCAGCAAGCAGACGTTCGAGCCGCCTTCGCGCTTCGCGCTCATCATCCACGATCAACGCGCGGCGTTTCACGAGTGGACTCCGACCAGCTGAGGCAGGACCAGCAGGGCCCGAGTCCCGGCAGGACTTCTCTCCTGAAGCTGCAGCGTTCCCGCGTCTCCATAAACGTGCTCCAGGCGCGCGCGGACATTGTTCAGTCCGATGCCGCTTCCCCGCTGACGACTCTTGGTTCGATGTCCCACCCCGGAATCGTCAACGACGATTACGAGACGATCGGCATCAGCGCGTGCGGTAACACGGACCTCTCCACCCTCCACTTTCGGGCTGATGCCATGCTTTACCGCATTCTCAACGAGGGGCTGAAGGATCATCGGCGGGATCTTCAACGATCGAACCGCGGGATCGATCTCGAAAAAGTAGGCAAGCCGCTCTTCAAACCGGGCCTTCTCAATTTCCAGATACGACTCCAGGAATCTCAACTCGTCTTCCAGGCTCACCCATTCCGCCCGGGTGGACTCCAATGCATATCTAAAAATTTCGGCAAGTTCCTCCGTGATGCGCTCGGCCTTCTCAGGATTCGTGTGAATCAGGTTTGCAAGCACGTTGAGTGTGTTGAATAGAAAGTGTGGATTGATCTGTGCCTGCAACGCCCGCATTTGAGCGCGCGCCGTCAATTCGCGCAGCTCGTGCTGGCTCAATTGATGATGGTGCGCCGCGAGCTGAAGCACGGCGGTACGAGCGAGTTGCAACTGGCGGCTCATGTACGGGCGGCCGCCCCTCCTTGGCCCGAGAGACAACCAGAGCCGAGTGGGCGCTTCGATTTCGAATTGGCGGGCCGCACCGGGTTGCGGTGCCGGCGTTATTTCTGCCCATTCCGCGTCGAGTTCCGAACGGAGAATTTCCGATACGCGGGTGCCGAACTCATCCAATCGCGTCAATGCGCGAATCAGGATTCCGATACGTTCTTCCTGTTCTTCCACCGACTCTTCGTAACCCAGGAATGTTCTCTCGACCCATCGAGTCACTGGATCTTTTGCGTACGCCACCAGAATGGCTGAGACGGTAAGCCAGAGTATCTGCAGACCCCTCGGCAGCAGCGCCGTTTCAATTGAAAGTGCAGTCACAAACGCGGCGAGAAGAATCAAACCGGACAGCACTTCGCGGAGAAACGCGTCCATGAAGGGAAAGTGATACATGCGGTAAGCAACACTTATCGAAAACGGCACCGACGTCATCATCGCAGCAAGCACAATGTACGGGAAAAAAGGAACCGGAAGACGCCAATAGCCGGCCAGCATCAGTATGAACATCCCGGCCGCCAGAAAACCCGAAACGATACTTGCCCTGGCCGCCCGGGCCTGAGCAGGAACGCCGGAAGCCTGGGTCTCGCGGCGGTTGATGATTCCGAAAACGCTGAGTATGAGGAAATAAAACAGCATCAGATGCAGGGTCGTCAGGGCGACCAGATTCATACTCAGCAGGATGGGCGGGAGATCCCATTGTGCGCGAACTACGGATACAAAGGCAAAAGCCGTCCAGGGCCAGAGCGGATACTGCAGGTACCGGCCGAAACGGATCAGTGGATGCGCCCCAGTGCTGACAATCTCGATGTGCTTGCACATCGAACCGAACAACAGGGGGAAGCAAACGAGTGCACCATTGAACATCACACCGCTGGTACGAAAGAAGAAAGCCGTTTCGGGAAAGCCAGTAGCCCCAAGCAATTCACGCAGGAAATTACCGAACTGCCAGAAGAATGTAACGACGCCGATGGCGGTGCCCTGGCGCACATAGCTGTGATCGATACCCGTCGTGTGACGCCATCGCTTCGCCACAAGCACCGTTTGGACGCCATGAATGACGGAGCCTGCGGCGAAGCAGATGAGAAAAAGCTGGTCCCTACTCATGGCGCCCTTATTCTATCGCGCCTGCAACTTATCCGGCGCGTTCAGGTGGCAGGAATGGCAGCCCTGGAAAATGCGGGTGTTGAATAATGATTTTTCGCCGCCGTTCATCCGCGCGGCGATGGCTGCAGTGAGGACCTCGCGGCCTGCCTGCGCTCCAGCGTCGTTCGGCTTCGGTACTGCAAGAGCGGCTTCGAAGCTGGCGCGTGCCTTCTCCTCATCACCCTTTAGTTTAAAGTTCTCCCCGAGAAATGCCTTCATGACGACGTCCGCGTGCGGAGCGTAGGATGAAACCCGCCCACTGAAGGCGGTACTGACAAATTGCAGGTCCTTCAACGGGCTGTAATTTCCCATCGCCGCCAGGGCCTGGGGCGGAAAGTTTCCAGCCGTGAAGGCCATTACGATAAGGTTGTTGATGTTGTTGGGCGACTTCTCGAGCGCGGTCTTCATTTCTGTCACACCCTGCATGAACTTCGCGATATCACGCCCGCCGCTCTGCTGGGTGAGAATGGAGCCATGAAACGACAGGGCTTCCGTCTTCTTCGCATCCAGTTCGATGATCCGTGCAAACACTTCCTCGGCCTTGGCCAGGGATTCCTGCCGGCCGAGCGTAATCACCTCGAAGAAGCGCACACGGCCCAGGTTGTACAGGTTGTTGACGTTGGTGGGGTCGAGTTGCCGCGCATCTTCCATGTACCGGATCGCTTCCGGAAGCTTCGATTCATCGCCCCCGAGGACCTGGAGAAACACCGAATGACCTTTCGCAGCCAGTTGCTTCGCATCCTCCTGGGCCGCAGCCAGCGCACCAACGGCCAGAATAGTCGTCACAATCGAAATCAGAATCCAGTTACGCATATGCCCTCCTTCTTCATGCCGCAGTGTAGAAGGGCACAGCCCCCGCTGCTATCGAGTTCGGACGAACTGCAGAAAAACGCGACGAACCGACAGTGAGGGACCCCCTATTTCGGCTTCCATCGCTCCAGTGGATTTGGCGGCGGGGGCGAAGAGGGTTCAGACGAATCCGGCAATAATTCGAAGACGAACAAGCCTTTGAGATTGGCGGGATCGGGCCGATAGCTCACCCAAACAAGCCGTACGTATCGATGCCAGAAGTCATCGATTACTGCCCAACTCTGTGCGTCCAAGGGAAACAATCCATAAGATTCGGTGCGAGCCGCTTCACCAAAATTGATGAACAGATGCGTTATCCCCTGACCGCGGAGCAGGCGAGCCATGTCGGCCCCGCTGTGCGCTTTGCGAGCGACGTCGACAATAGCCTGGGTGTCATAGGTCGAAGACACGACGACGGGCAAACGAGTGTAGTAGCTGCGCGAATCGCCGGCCATCATGATCCGGGTTCCCGGCGGCAGGTTTCGGTTCATCCACTCGAAGGCTTCGTAGCTCGGTGCTGGATATGTCGGGCGGGCATCGGCAAGATAATCGCGCTCCGAGACCTGGCCTGCCAACACACGCCAGCTTTCGCTACTGGTGTTGTACAGCAACGTGAAATACAGGTTCGAAACAACTCCGGCCATGCACAGCCAGAGCACGGCGCTTCGCGCGAGGGAACGGCTATCCGCGTTGAGAACCGCATGAGCCGCAAGCAACGCGGCTATTGCAAAGACTGGCATGCCGAATCGAGGAACAGATGTCGTCAAGAGCCACGCTATCCACAGTCCGAGTGCATAGCGAGCCAGCAAACCAAACGCCTGGGAATGTTGCCGTCTCAAAAGGGGAACCGGCAAGAGGGCCAGTAGCAGAGGTCCGACGAAATCCATATTGCCGACCGTCGCACTCATCGTCATGAACCACGGATGCAGGGCAAAGTGCAGGAACGAGTTCAGGCTTGCAAAGTGTGCCGCGAAGCCGCCCGATCCGGCGTCCTTTGCAATGATCGGCCAGTTTGCTGCGCCTACCGGGTAGAGGGGATTCTGATGAAAGACGACGTTCCTTGCGAGATAGGGAAATATCATCAACGATGCGGGAATCAGGAAAACAGCAACCTGTCGAAAGCTGCGTTTCCTCCAGATGATGAGAAGACATGCAAGGGGAATCGCCGGCAAGCCCGTGTACTTGGCGCTTGCCGCCAAACCAGTGAGGATACCGGTAAGGCAAAGCCATCGATTGAGAGTAATATCGTCGTGAACGTCTTCCAACGCTCGACAAAGCGCCAGGGCGGCAAGGAACTGGAGAGCGGTCCAGACCACGTCGATACCGGCCGATGTGATGCTCGTTCCCACCAGAGGCATGCTTAAAAAAATCAAAGCTCCCAGCAAGCCGGCGCGCCGTGCGAAGTACCGTTTCTCAAATGCGGCGAATGTAAGGATCAAAAGCAATGCAGACGATACGTGGAGAAGCTTGGCCGTGATTTCATTGCCGACCGCGAGCGCAAAACCCCAGAACATCTGCACGCTCATGACGAAGCTCGAAAGCGCCAGACGAGGCTGATCATAAATCCTATGCTCGATGAGATAGAGATTCGGTACGGCCAGGTGATAGTGATGCGAGTCGTAAAACACTTCCGGAGTGAGGCCGCCGATCAGGAAAATCAATCCAGTAACGATCAACAGAACCACAGCGATCGCTGACCATCCCCGAAACGATTCCCCCGACAAAGCCGGTTTCAGCCGCCGCAGATCGACATCCCGCAGGGTGCCAGGAAGAAAGGCGGCGGTGAGAACAATCAGCAGGCACCAAAACACCGCGACGTACCAGAGATGCAAGACCCCAAGGACGAAAATGAGCAAAGAAATGAAGCCGAAACCGAGCCCTGCGGAAAAGACCAGCCTCTCGATCCGCGTCATGGATGAATCGGCAATCAGTCTCGAAAGAAGATAACCCCCGCATTTCACTGTGCTCCATGCGATCCAGACAGCCAATCCCAGCGCACCAAGTGCTTTCAGGGAATATGCATGCCAGAGACTGAAGCTTCCGTGGCTCTGGATCAGGTATGACAAATACTCGAGGAGCGAGTTCCTCTGCCTGAAGTAAAAGAAGAAGACCACCAGGAACCAGATCAGCAGCGGGATCATCTGCGGGTAATGGTAGCACTCGCGCTTTCAAAGGCGTGACAAAGGTGTATACTTGGACTGAATGAATACTCATTCAGTCCGCCGCGAGAAGAACAATGAGAAGTATCAGGCGATTCTGAGGGCCGCCATCAAGGTATTCGCCAGCCGCGGATTCTTCCAGTCGAAGGTCGCCGATGTTGCTCAGGCTGCAGGCGTTGCCGACGGTACTGTTTACCTTTATTTCAAGAGCAAGGACGATCTCCTGATCTCCATCTTCAACGAGACGATGGATGACGTGATCGCAAAAAGCCGCGGCGAACTCCAGAAGATTGAAGATCCCGTGGAGCGGCTTCGGAAGATCGCTTCCCTGCATCTGGCGTGGCTGGGTCAAGACCGCCAGCTTGCGGTGGTCTTCCAGGTTGAGCTCCGGCAATCGACAAAGTTCATGGAGGAATTCTCGACCACTCGCCTCGCCGAATACTTCGAGTTGATTCGCGAAGTGATCGTGGACGGCCAGGCAAAGGGAATCTTTCGGAAAGAAGTCCAACCGCAGGTTGCGACCAAAGTTTTTTTCGGAGCGCTGGATGAAATGGTGACGAACTGGATTCTCAGCCGCAAACGATATGCGCTCGAGACGATGGTCCGGCCGGTGCTGGACATTCTGATCAGAGGATTAGCGACATGATCCGAAAAGTTGCAGTTCTGGGAGCAGGTACGATGGGCGCGCAGATCGCAGGGCACGCGGCGAATGCCGGGCTGCCCGTGCTCCTGTTGGATGTCACGAGCGAGCAAGCTCAGGCTGGACTGCGCGGTCTCGCCAGGACTTCGCCCGCAGCGTTGTTTATGCCCGAAAACAGCCAGCAGATCGAAACGGGCAACTTCAAAGACGATCTCGCACGCATCAGGGAAGCGGACTGGGTCATCGAAGCGGTCGTTGAGAATGCGGAGATCAAAAGGAAGCTGTTTGAAGCCGTGGATTCCGCGAGGAAGCCCGGCTCCCTGATTACGACAAACACTTCAGGCTTGCAGGTTACGCCGCTCGCTGAAGGCCGAAGCGAGGATTTCCGGCGGCACTGGTTTGGAACGCATTTCTTCAATCCTCCCCGATACATGAAACTGCTGGAAGTGATTCCAACTGCGGAAACCGATCGCACAGCGCTTGCGGAATTCGAACGATTTGCCGACATCGTGCTTGGAAAAGGGGTCGTCTACGCGAAAGATACGCCGAACTTCATCGCGAACCGGATCGGGCTGTTTGCCGCGTTGAAGACCATTCAATTGATGCAGCAGGGCGGTTTCACGATCGAAGAAATAGACCGGCTGACGGGAACCCTCATCGGCCGTGCCAAGACAGCGACGTTCCGCACAATCGATATGGTCGGCCTGGACATCTTTGTCCACGTGGCAGACAACATCTATCAAAACGCCGCCAATGATCCTCAGCGTGACATCTTCCGCGTTCCGGAATTCATGCGCCTGATGCTCGACCGGAAAATGCTCGGAGCCAAGACCGGGCGCGGCTTCTACAAAAAAGACGGAGACGAAATTCTCACCCTCGACCTGGAGACGATGGAATATCGCCCGCAGCGGCGGCCGAACCTTCCATCGCTGGAGATGGTTTCGAACGTCGAAAGCCTTCCCGAGCGTTTGAAGGCGCTGCTCAAGAATCGCGATCGCGCTGCCGGTTTTGTATCGGATCTGCTGACGTCCATCTTCGACTACGCAGCTTCCCGAATCCCCGAGATATCCGACAACCCGGACGATGTCGACCGGGCCA
>QHXD01000006.1:579-12934 GCA_003223895.1 Acidobacteriota bacterium | reverse complement strand
CGTTCGCCCTTTCGAAAGCTCTCAAGGGGGAAACGGTTCCTGCGGTGTCCTTTCTGAAAGGTCAGCGCCTGATCCGTCAGAATGCCGGCGCTTCGCTACGCGATCTTGGAGATGGAGTCGCATGTCTCGAATTCCATTCCAAGATGAACACGATCGGCGGCGACATCATCTCGCTTCTCTTTACTTCACTGGAAGAGACAAACGCCAATTTCGAGGGACTCGTGATCGGGAACCAGGGCCAGAACTTCTCGGCGGGCGCGAATCTCATGCTGCTGATGATGGAGGCCCTGGAGGGCAACTGGGACGAAATCGATCATATGGTCCGGACCTTCCAGCGGGCAACCCAGGCTATCCGGTATAACCCGAAACCTGTCGTAACCGCCCCATTTGCGTTGGCCCTCGGTGGTGGATGCGAGATAGCAATGGCTGGGGCGCGCGTGCAGGCGGCAGCGGAGACGTACCTCGGTCTCGTGGAAGTCGGCGCGGGTATCATTCCGGCCGGCGGGGGGACAACCGAGATGCTCCGCCGAGCCACTGCGAACGGCTCCACCCGCGTGAAAGAGGTCTTCGAAAATATCGGTTTCGGCAAAGTTTCGACCAGCGCCGAGCATGCGCGGCAGCTCCTGTATCTGCGTCCCGAAGATGGAATCACAATGAATTCGGACCGTCTAATTCATGATGCGAAGGCCGAAGTTCTGCAGCTGGCAGCAACCGGCTACCGGCCCCCGGTCCCGCCGCAGCTTCCCGTCCTGGGAGAGACCGTTGGTGCGGAATTGAGGCTGGGAATCTACCTGATGCGTGAAGCCGGTCACATCACGGAGTATGAGGCACACATCGCCCGGAAACTCGCCTACATTCTGTGCGGCGGCGATGCCACGCGTCCCTCTTCGGCGCCTGAGCAATACTTTCTCGATCTGGAGCGCGAGGCATTCAAATCCCTTTGTGGCGAGCCCAGGACTCACGCGCGCATGGAGCATGTGCTGAAGAAGGGAAAGGTTTTGAGGAATTGAGGGTAATTCGGGGACAAGCCAGCCGCGAATGACGCCAATTACGCGAACGGCGCATCAACGATTATTTACTGCGCCGTTCGCGTAATTGGCGTCATTCGCGGCTGGCTTGTCCCCGAATTACCGCAGCAAGGAGAGTAGCTCATGAATTCCGCAGTGATTGTATCCGCTGTCCGAACGGCAGTCGGAAAGGCACCGAAAGGGAAACTGTCCGCCACCCGTCCCGATGACATGGCCGCCACGGCGATGCGTTCTGCAATCGAACGCGTGCCCGGTCTTCGTGCCGAAGATGTCGATGATATCTATATCGGATGTGCGATGCCTGAGGCCGAGCAAGGCATGAACGTGGCGCGGATTGCCGCATTCCGTGCCGGACTTCCCTACACCGTCCCGGCAATGACTTTGAACCGATTCTGCTCTTCGGGTTTGCAGACTATCGCCTTTGCCGCTGAGCGCATCATGGCCGGAGCGGCGAACTGCATCCTTGCCGGCGGAACCGAATCGATGAGCATGATCCCGATGGGCGGCCGGAAGATTTCCCCGAACCCGGTGCTCATCGACAAGAATCCCGAAACCTACATCAGCATGGGTCTGACCGCGGAGAATGTGGCTCGCGAATTTCGGGTCAGCCGTGAGGAGCAGGATGCGTTTGCGTTGGAGAGCCATCGCAAGGCATTGGCGGCGATCGAGGCCGGCCGATTCAGGGATGAGATTGTGCCTTTGCCGGTCCGCGAAATTGTTGTCGAGAACGCACGGCGGACTGTACATGAGTACAGCTTCGATACGGACGAAGGCCCACGCCACGATACATCGATCGAAGCCCTGACGAAGCTCAAGCCCGCTTTCAAGGCGGACGGGACGGTCACGGCAGGCAACGCTTCGCAGATGAGCGACGGGGCCGCCGCCGTCATGGTGATGTCCGAGTCGAAGGCCAGAGAACTGGGCTTGAAACCGCTGGCGCGATTCGTGGCTTACGCAACCGCCGGGGTGCGGCCCGAGCTCATGGGAATCGGGCCTGTGGAGGCAATTCCGAAAGTATTAAAACAGGCGGGACTGAAGTTGGAAAATATCGATTTGGTCGAACTGAACGAAGCCTTTGCCGCGCAGGCGCTCGCCGTCATTCGCGAGACTGGATTGGACCCATCCAGGGTAAACGTGAATGGTGGAGCGATCGCGCTGGGTCATCCGCTCGGCTGTACGGGCTCGAAACTGACGGCGACACTACTTTACGAGATGCAGCGGCGCGGTTTGCGTTACGGAATGGTCACCATGTGCGTTGGTGGCGGCATGGGCGCTGCGGGTATTTTCGAAAGGATTTAACAATGGCCAGAGAAGCTACAACATTGAAGAGAGGCGGCAGTTTTCTGATCGAGGATAGCGCCGCCGAGGACGTGTTCACGCCCGAGGATTTTTCCGAAGAGCAGATCATGATCCGCGACATGACCGAGCAGTTCGTCGAGGAGGAGGTCCTGCCGCAGCAGGAAAAGATCGAGAACAAGGAGTGGGATGTGACGGTCTCGCTTCTGCGGCGTTGCGGAGAGCTTGGATTGCTGGGCATCGAGGTACCACAGAAGTACGGCGGCGAGGAGCTGGACAAGGTCTCGGCAATGATCGTCGCCGAAAAGCTCGGCCGAGTCGCATCGTTCGCGGTGTCGTACGGCGGACACAGCGGCATCGGCACGCTCCCGATCGTTTACTTCGGCAAGGAAGAACACAAACGCAAGTACCTGCCACTGTTGTGCACGGCGGAAAAGATTTCGGCCTACGCGCTGTCCGAAGCCGGCAGTGGGTCGGATGCGCTTGCAGCCAAGACGAATGCTGTCCGCAGTGCCGACGGGACCCACTGGCGTATCAACGGCGAAAAGATGTGGATCACGAACGCCGCGTTTGCGGACATGTTCGTCACATTTGCGCAGGTCGATAGCAAGCAGTTCAGCTGCTTCATCATCGAGAAGGAATATCCCGGGGTCTCGACCGGCGCCGAAGAGCACAAGATGGGACTCCGAGGCTCGTCCACACGCACGCTCGTATTGGATAACGCGGAGATTCCGATCAACAACGTCGTCGGAGAAATCGGCAAGGGCCATCACGTCGCTTTCAACATCTTGAATATTGGCCGGGCAAAACTCGGCGCCGGTGCTTTGGGAGGCTCCAAAACGGCGCTGAACGACGCGATTCAGTACGCCAAACAGCGCATCGCATTCGGAAAGCCCATTGCCAGCTTCGGCGCCATCAAACACAAACTGGCGGAAATGGCGATTCGAACCTGGGTGTCCGAAGGGATGGTCTACCGTACGGCCGGCCTGATGGATCGCAGCCTTGCAGGTGTGGACGTCGACAACATGCAGCAGGCGTTAAAGGCTATCGAGGAATACGCCATCGAATGTTCGATTCTGAAAGTCTTCGGAAGCGAGGTTCTCGACTTCGTCGTGGACGAGGCTGTACAGGTCTACGGCGGATACGGATACAGCGCGGAGTATCCAGTCGAACGCTACTATCGCGATTCCAGAGTCAATCGCATCTTCGAAGGAACGAATGAAATCAATCGGCTTCTCATCCCGGGCATGCTTCTCAAGCGGGCTACGGCCGGACATCTGCCATTGCTTGCCGCGGTACGCAGCGTCGTTGACGACGTGATGTCGCCCTCCGTTCCCACTGAACCGGCGGGAGCGTTCGGCGCCGAGATGGCAGCTTTGGCGCAGGCCAGGAAAGCGCTCTTGTTCGCGGCGGGTTCGGCAATTCAAAAGTTCGCGGACGCGATCCGCGACGAGCAGGAAGTGCTGATGCACCTGAGCAATATGGTCATGGATGTGTATGCAATGGATACCGCTGTGTGTCGCCTGACGAAGAAGAGCTCTACCGATATCCACCTCGATGTTGCGCGCACCTTCATCAACGACGCGATGAACCGTATCGAATTCTCGGCGCGGCAAGTCCTTGCAGCCATAGCCGAGGGCGACATGCTGCGGACACAACTTGCCGGCCTCCGCAGGCTACTGCGTTGGATTCCGATCAATACGGTGCAAACACGGCAACGGATTGCGGAGAACCTGACAGACAACGGGCGGTACGCGCTGTGATAATTCGGGGACAGACGTATAAATCACCTAATTACAAACAACGAAACCTGGACCGTAATTAGGTGATTTATACGTCTGTCCCCGAATTATCACAGCAGGTTCAGTCCCTGGGCGACCCACACACCGAAGATAGCGACAGCGAGTACGGACCAGGCGACTCCGGCGACCTTCAGATACCGGGTCAGGATCTTCAGCCTGTGCCGAATCGTTTGCTGCTCGCGAGCCAGGTGCGATTCCGCGTCATTGAGGATTACGTGGTCTTCCTCCTTCAAATCGAGCATGCCGCGATAAAGGAACATCACGACCACGGCGGCCGTCAGTACGCTTTCCACCATAAGCAAACTCAGCAAGGTCCCATTCATATAAACCTCCGGTTAGAGTCCGCAGAATTTTGGAGAAACGAATTTGGGGGGTATTCTACTGCACGAGGACGGTTAAGCGATACTGTCCAGAATTGAATACCAGGCTGCCGGTCTCCGCTTTGTAATAGCTCCGGACCTCAACGACGTAGGTTCCTGCGGGAAGCTTTATAGGAATCAACTCCGATTGCCCATTCAAACCGCGATCCGACCGATCCATCAACTTCCCGTTGGAATCCATCAGGAAGAGATCCAGATCGTTGGCGTTGGGATTATTACCGGTACCGAGGCCGACGATCTCCATGCGGATGGAAGCAGCGCCTCCTCCCGTTGTGAACGAAAAGAAATGGGCGGATTGGATCAGGTTCGTTCGTTTTGACTCACCGACGTCGATCGGCCTCGGGAACGGATTCGTCACGCTGGGCCGGACGCTCGGCTGGAAATCGATGGAGCGATATTGAACCATGGTTCGCACGGCATCGGTTGCAGAGGGGTTGCGTTCCAGGAAGTGATCGAGGAAATAAGGCAGGTAGACGTAATGGTCATTCTTCAGGTCCGTGAACGCGCCCCAGATCATGCTGAGGGGATACTGGACGTCGTCCGCAGCATCCTCATGGTCGTCGTATAAATCCCAAAGCAACGATTGAACGGAAGCCTCACTCCAGTAGCCTGGCTTGTCACCTGCAGGGATGTTATCTTCCAGGTCGTATCTGAGAATCCGGGTTCCGTTCACGCCCATCGAGTCGCGATAAATAGCGTCATTTCGAACGGCGCTCGAAAAGAAGTTTGCCCAGCCTTCGGACCACGCAATTCGGGGATCGAGCATGTCGCCTATGCCGTGAGGACCCCCTGGCGAATCGTCACGCGAGAAGCGGGCGGCCAGCATATGCGCGTATTCGTGAGCAATGACCGAGTCGTCGTATTCGTCGGAGTCGTCCGCGCGGTCGCCCAGAATGTACGCAGTATTGTTGCTGAGGTTGAAAAACGTTGCGCCAATGAGAGCTTTTGTATTGCGAGTACTCCAGAAAATATTCACGGGCGGAGGAATGATTGTCTCATCCGCCATTCGCATGGTTTCGTTCCCGCGCTCGACCACCTCCAGAATGTTGAAAGCTCCGGAAACTCTTGAATTGTCGACCAGGACGACAGTTCCCAGTGGATCACGCGCGTCGATGTCGAACGAAATGCTGTAGAGGGCGTTGCCGCTCGTGTTGTCTGTGACACGCAGGTCCCCAAGTCTAAGGCGGCTCAGAACGCGGATCGTGAGGTCGGGCTCAAGCGGGACTGGGATTCGGAAGCGCCCACGATTGTCGGTTTCGCCGACTGCGACAACAGCCTGGGCGGAACGGTCGAAGGCTTCAACGCGAGCGTTCCTTACCGGAACCATTACCGGGTGGCTTAGATCGAGTCCGGCATCCGTGACATCAAGTTTCTGATAGAAAACGCCTCCGGCCAGCGCATGGGTCGGGAGATTGTCGGGAGGAAGCACTAATACCGGCACCGGAGCGGACTCCAGCCCATTACTCCGCACGCTGAGATTTGCCGATCCCGCTTCCACTGCGGGAACGTCAACGGCGAAGGTAGAGGGCGGCAAAAAGCGCGAAGCAATCGTTTGCCCGTTCAGTAAGAAGACCGGATCCCCACCAACGTTCGCGACTTTAACCTGCACTGTCATGCCCGCCCGAACATCGGTTCCAGGATCAACGCTTATGATTGCCGGTCTGCTGGCGATCGGACTTGGAAGAAATGTGTCGGAGGATCGCCACGGTGGAACGCTCGTCAGAAATCTGCCGTTTGAACTACCGAGCATTCCGATTCCGTAGAGGGCCGCGGATGATTGGACGAAGACATAGCCGCCCTGGCCGGTAGAGTTGGGCAAAATATCGCGAAGCAGGCCCGAAAACTTCGAGTTTGCGGGAATGCTCAGCTTTTTTTGCGCGAACGTTCTTCCGTCTTCCTGGATCAGGGAAACCTGGACATCGGCGGCCTGCGGCGAAGGATTGACGAGTGCCAGACCTGTGAACGATACGTCTGTCTGGGAAATCTGGGAGTAGACCATCCGGCTCAGCGCGTTGGACTGAAGCGAAGAAACATTCAAGCGGGAACCCTTGCTGAGAATTAATACTCCGGTCAGCGCCACGTTGGCGGAATCAATGCGCAGCCAGCCGTCGATCGTCGGAAGAAAAAACACTCCTGTGATGGCAAGAGTGTCGAGCGTGAGCGAACCATTCGCCGGTACAACAAAATTTTTCCCCGGCCGGCCGGCAAGGGACAGATGGACCGGCCCACCTGTTTCGCTGAAGGCACTGATCGTGACGTCAACCGGCAAAGCATTCGGGTTCGCGAGAACGATGAGAGGATCGTAACCACTCTGACGCACGAAGTGCGGGGCGACGCGAACTGAAGCCAGCTGGTCGGTCGTCTGCCCTGCGACGACCAGGAACGAATCGGGCGTCTGAATCACTGCCGCGGCGGCTACAGGCGCGCTGGAGGAAATCCGCACCGAAAGATCTCCTGTGATGGCAGCCGGGACGACGGTGGAAGGACGCAGTTTCAGGGCGCCGCGAGCCGCGAGCCGGGGGTTGACCGTTGCAGCCTCCTGCCCGCGGGCGGTGAAAAACGTGATTGTGACGTTGCTATCGGCGGCCCCCGGATTAAGGATGACCAGTTCGGCGTCACTGATCTGATTGCCGCGAATGATTGGAATCATCTGCGACGCAAATGCAGGGGATGCCTCCGTGCCTTCGAGCGACGAATTTGGATCGCCGGTGAAATAGAATCCGAGCAAGCCGGAAGTGGAGCTTGTGGCTTGAACCCAGCCCTCGACTCTGGACGCGGCGAAAATCTCGGGCGCCCTCATCGAGATCTTCCCTTTGGGTGCCACCCTGTACCGGACAGGGTTCACCAAACCGGACGAAACGGTGTTCCCGTCCAAACTGTAGAGGGTAAATTGAACGTCGGCGTACATGGATGTCGGATTTGTGACAGCAATTCCAGCACTTAACTGGTCGCTGACAGTGGTCCGAGCGAAATTCAACACGGATTGCCCGGCAGCGGGATGGATCAAAATAAGGGACATCCCAACTGTGGAAACCACGCGTAATAGTGTGTTGAATTTAATCACACGCTTACCTTTGCCCGCCTGCAACTGCCTGAAAGGCAGGCCGATGCCGCAAACAGCCCTCCACCTCAAGCAGGTATCCTGCCATTGATGGCGGCTCGGACTGCGTTAACGTCCGCCGGGACACTGGTGGGGGGGTTTTGTAAAGACGTATCGCTCACAGGGATCTGGCCCTGGTGGAACCGGGACTTGAATTCCGCAAACTTCAAACCATGCGCCGTGCTGATCACGACGACTCGAGACGAGGCCGGAATGGATAGTGCCTTGACGAGTTTGTTAGTCGCCGCCAAAGCGACTCCGGTTTGCGGATCATTAAAGAAACCAAAGCGGTCGACCTCCGCCGCCGCCTGAACCAGTTCGGCCTCAGTGGCCTGCTCGACAATGCCGTTTGTTGCCCGGAGGGCCCGTACAGCCTTTGAAAAGCTCACCGGGTTGCCGATCTGGATCGCCGTCGCATACGTACTTCCCGCCGTAACCGCTTCCAGCCTCTGAAATCCTTCACGATAGGATCGATAAAGCGGATTTGCCTTCTCCGTTTGGGCACAGACGAGGCGCGGAAGGCAGTCGATCAAACCCATGTCGCGCATGAGCAGGAACCCGTTTCCAATTGCCGAGATATTGCCGAGATTTCCACCGGGCACGACGACGAAGTCCGGAACCTGCCAGTCCATCTGCTGGACGATTTCGAAGCTAATCGTCTTCTGACCTTCGACACGAAGCGAGTTCATGGAGTTGGCCAGGTAAATGGACTCATCTTTCGTAATTTCCTGGACGATCTTCATGCAGCCATCGAAATCGGTATCGATGGAGAGGGTGATGGCGCCGTTCGAGATCGGTTGAATGAGCTGGGCGATCGAGACTTTGTCCTTGGGCAGGAACACGATGGAGGGAATGCCGGCGGCCGCGCAATAAGCGGAAACTGCGGCGGACGTGTCGCCGGTCGAGGCGCATGCGACAGCGCGGATTTTCGACCGGATCTGGTTGACCATCGAGACGAGAACGGTCATCCCGAGGTCCTTGAACGAGCCCGTGTGCGAGGTTCCGCATTGCTTGATATAAATCTCCTCGATACCGAGGTGCCTGGCGAAACGCTCGGACTTGATCAACGGCGAGTTACCTTCACCAAACGACACGATGCTCCGTTCGTCCAGCTCCGGCAGAACAACCTCTTTCTTCGACCAGACGCCGCTGCTGCGCCCCAGCCGCGAATCGAAAAGCTGTTTCCACTGGGCGGCAGATCTCGTCTTGAGGGCCTCGACGTCGTGCCGTACCTCGAGCAGCCCGCCGCAGGCCTCACAGCGATAGACAATCTGTGTCAGGTCGTAGCGGACGCCACATCCCGCAAAGCACTCAAACCATGCGTGAAACGTCATATTGGAAGGTGAGTATTCAGGAAGGCTCACTCGGAGTTTTCGAAAATTGGCGGCTAATATACCACGAGACTGTAGCGGGGGTCTATTTATGGCTGATTCGGGAGAAACGCGGGCTGAAGCCCGCGACTACATTTGGGATCAACGTTCGGCTTTTAATGTAGTCGCAGGCTTTAGCCCGCGTTCCCTGAAACTACGGCTAAATTGCCTGCTGGACCGGTTCTTTGGCCGGCATGGGGCGCAGCACGCGTCTCGGAAAGGCGAGATCCAGCAGTTCTTCGATCGTACGGACGTAATGGATCTTGAGCTCCTTCAGAAGCTCCGGCTGAATATCTTCGCGGACGTTCTTCTCATTCTGAAGGGGTAGTATCAGTTCCTCGATCTTGGCGCGGCGCGCCGCGAGAACCTTTTCTTTGATACCTCCAACGGGCAGAACATGACCGCTGAGAGTGATTTCGCCAGTCATGGCCAGCTTTGGGCGGATCGGAGTGTTCGTCAGGGCGGAAACCAGGGCAGTAACCATGGTGACGCCCGCCGACGGTCCGTCTTTTGGAATGGAACCCGCCGGAACGTGGATATGGACATCGATGTCCTTATAGAAATCGGAATCGAGTCCCAGCTCAATGGCATAAGAGCGGACCCAGGTGAGGGCTGCCTTGGTGGACTCCTGCATCACGTCACCCACCTGGCCGGTGACCGTAAGGTGACGACCGCCTTTTGCAATGTTGGCTTCCACAAAGAGTATGTCGCCGCCTACCGGCGTCCAGGCGAGGCCGATGACAACACCGGGGCGTTTCACACGCTCTTCGACTTCTTCTTCCAGCATGTACTTCGGCGAACCAAGGAGTTCCTGCACGACCTCAATTGTGACCACGAGCCTGGGATCCTTGCCTTCGAGAACTCTTCGAGCCTGCTTGCGACAGATGCTCGTGATCTGGCGCTCGAGATTCCGCACGCCCGTCTCGCGCGTGTAATGGCGAACGATGTGATGTAAGGCCTCGTCCGGAAACTCGATCTGATCGGGCTGAAGTCCGCTGTTATCGCGGCTCCGCGGCACGAGATAGTTGCGCGCGATCTGCACCTTCTCTTCTTCCGTATATCCGGGAAGTTCGATAACCTCCATGCGGTCACGCAGTGCCGAGGGAACGGTGTCCAGGACATTCGCCGTTGTGATGAAAAAGACCCGTGACAGATCGAACGCCACATCCAGGTAATGATCGCGGAAGGACACATTCTGCTCGGGGTCGAGGACCTCCAGCAGCGCCGATGCCGGGTCGCCGCGAAAATCCGCGCCCAGCTTATCGATTTCATCGAGCATGAAAACCGGATCGCGCGAGCCGGCTCGCCGGATATTCTGGATGATCTGGCCTGGCAGCGCCCCGATGTAGGTTCGCCGGTGGCCGCGAATTTCGGCTTCGTCGCGCATACCGCCAAGCGAGATGCGGACGAACTTCCGTCCCATCGATTCCGCAACCGAACGGCCCAGCGAAGTCTTTCCGACTCCCGGCGGACCGACGAAGCACAGAATGGGGGCCTTGCCTTGCGGCTTCAGCTCCAGCACGGCAAGGTATTCGAGAATGCGTTCTTTGACTTTTTCGAGATCGTAGTGGTCGCGGTCGAGGACTTCGCGGGCTTTCACGATGTCGATTTTCTCGGTGGTGAGAACACTCCAGGGCAACGTGACAAGCCAGTCGAGATACGTTCTTGTAACCGTGTATTCGGCCGCCGCGGGTGACATCCGGGCAAGCCGTCCGAGCTCGCGTTCAGCTTCCTTTTTCGCCTCCTCGGTCAATCCGGCCGCTTCGATCTTCTTTCGAAGCTCCTCGATTTCGCGCTGCGTGTCGTCGCTTTCCCCAAGCTCGCGCTGGATCGCCCGGAGCTGCTCGCGCAGGAAGTATTCGCGCTGGCTCTTCCCCACTTCCTCCTGCACCTGGTTCTGGATCTTGCTGCGCAGCTCCAGGACTTCGAGTTCCTTTGCCAGTTCCGTGTTCAGGAACTCCAGCCGCTTCCGCACGGAGACCTGCTCGAGCACGAACTGTTTGGAAACGATCGACAGGTTCGGAAGGTTCGTTGCAATGTAATCCGCGAGCCGTCCGCTGTCGTCGATGTTGATGACGATCGTTTGCAGATCGTCGGGCAGTTGAGGAGAAAGCTTGATGATGCGTTCGAACTGGCTGACCACTGTCCTTCGAAGCGCCTGGAAATCGACGCTGCTTTCGTCTTCCTTCTCATCGGCGAGGACGGTGATCTTCGCGCGTAGATACGGATCGGATTGCGTAAACTCCTGCATACGCGTTCGTGAGACGCCCATGATGATGACAAAGAGATTCCCTTCGGGCGTTTTCATGACCCGGTGAACCATGCTTACGGTTCCGATGTCATAGAGGTCCGCCGGAACGGGCGTATCGACGCGCTTGTCGCGCTGCGTAAGGACGACCAGCATTCCATCGCCCTGCTGGACGTCGTTGATGAGTTTGACGGAGCTTTCACGGCCTACGGTAAGTGGGATGACGGCATTCGGAAAAATGACGGCATCACGGACAGGAAGGATCGGCAATTCCTCCGGGATGGTTTGAATCTTCTGCTGGATATCATCAAGCTCTTCGAAGTCACGTTTCATGCGTCAGCGTCTCCCAAACCAACCATGTTATTATCCGCGCGTGTCCGACGATAGGGTTTTTCAGTGGACGGTTGCACTCATTCTTTTCGGCGTATTGTTCCTCGGAGTGTCGGACACGCAATTGGTCGCACCGCTTCTGCCTCTGATCGCCCGGGACCTGGGCACGACACCAGGTCACGCCGGGATCATCGTCACTACCTATTCGTTGGCCGCCGCAGCCTTCGCCTTGTTCGTTGGTCCGTTGTCCGACCGAATCGGCCGAAAGAAAGTTTTGGTATCGGGCCTTGCCTTGTTTGGTCTTGCCTCATTCCTTACATATCACGTTTCCAGCTTCAGTGCGTTAGTCATTCTGCGCGGATTGACCGGACTCGCTGCAGGAACTCTTTCGACTTCCTCGTTATCGCTTGCGGGCGATTATTATCCTTACGCGCAACGCGGCCGGGCGATGGGTATCCTGTCAATGGGGTACTTCGTTGCGGTGGTCGCGGGCGTGCCCGTTGGCGCGCTGGCAGCATCGCGTCTGGGATGGCAGTGGGTCTTCGGATGTCTTTCCGTTGCAGCCGGCGCCATGTTTCTTGTTGCCCTGGCGTGGCTGCCAGCGGATAAAAGTGACGCCATTCGCCGCAGGTCCGTCTTGTCTGTAATGGACCACTTCCGGAAGTCCGATCGGCTGGCGGGAATTGCAGCCGCGTTCCTGACTTCCGGCGGCCTGGTCGGATTTACGACTTACGTGGGCGCATGGCTGGCAACGACTCACAACATCGGCATCGATCGAATCGGATTGCTGTTCATGGTCGC
>QHXD01000006.1:0-434 GCA_003223895.1 Acidobacteriota bacterium | reverse complement strand
AACGCAAATTGTCGGCCCGGAAATCCGCGGGGAATACATTGCCGTCCGCAATGCAGCGTCTCAGCTCGGGATTGCGTCGGTCGCCATGGCTTCAGCCTCTGCCTTCGATTCGGCCGGCTTTACGGCCGTCGCCTTGATTGCCGGTGTGACGACTCTTTTGATCCCGCTGTCCTGTATCTGGCTCCGAGAACCCTGATATCCTAGAGGTCCATGCCGGCTAATCTCACACCTCAATATATGGAGGCTGAAAGGCGGTTTAAGCAGGCAAATAGTGTGCCGGAGAAGATTGCGGCGCTTGAAGAAATGATGGCGACGATCCCCAGGCACAAGGGAACTGAAAAGCTGCAGGCCGACCTTAAAAAGAAAATGTCGGTGCTTCGAAAGGAGTCGGAGCAGCAGAAGAAGGGCGGCCCGCGGCAATCTTTCGTGGTGGA
>QHXD01000828.1:2402-3422 GCA_003223895.1 Acidobacteriota bacterium | reverse complement strand
AATAGTATCCCTTCCGCCGCGTGCGCGCGAATGTGCGGATTCCCTATGGTTTCCAGCTTTCGATCCGGCGAGCCCACTACACCGATACTTCCCACACGGCAACCTTTCGACTGAAGTTCCTTCAACAACCCCGGCCGCGCGGTGAATCCCAATCAGCAGAATGCGGCCCCCGGGCCCGCGCCTCGCCGCGATCTAACGGGCATCTGGGACGCCGGCGGCCCAGGCATCGGCCCTCGCGGCTTTCCGACGTCTCCGCTTACGTCGTGGGGCGAACAGTTGGGTAACACGCACAAAGCGGGCGACGGATCACGCATGGTTCCGACTCCGGAAATCAACGACCCGCTATCGACGTTGGGCGATCCCGCCGGCTTCCCACGTCTTCTCTTATTCGAACTCCGCCCGATTCAGATCGTGCACACGCCGAACTCGGTCCTGATGCTCTACATGTTCGAGAAGAGATGGCGCATCATCTGGACGGATGGCCGGCAGCTCCCGAAGGATCCGGACCCTCGCTGGTATGGCTACTCGGTCGGGCGGTGGGAAGACGACACCACGTTTGTCGTCGAGTCGGTCGGCATGGACGAGCGCACGTGGCTCGATAACTCCGGCAACCCGCACAGCGACCAGATGCGCGTCGAAGAGCGCTACCATCGCGTGAATCAGAACATGCTCGAGCTTACGGTCATGGTAGACGACCCGAAGACGTACACGAAGCCGTGGGTCCCGCGGAACAAGCTTCCGCTGCGGCTGCTGCCGGCCGGCACGGACCTGATGGAGATGATTCCTTCGGCGTCGGAGGCGGCAGCGTATCGGAAGGCGATGGCGGAGCCCATCAAGTAAGGAAGTAATTAACGCGGGCTAAAGCCCGCGACTACATTTTGTCGATCACGTTTGTCCCCAATGTAGTCGCGGACTTTAGCCCGCGTTAAGCATGAGCCACGCTGCGGTTGCCGCAATACGTTCGTCTGCCCGCCATGGCTTGCCGGCGCTGTGTCCGATGGATACCAGAGTGGTCGTGAG
>QHXD01000828.1:0-2395 GCA_003223895.1 Acidobacteriota bacterium | reverse complement strand
GCGGTCGCCCTTCGAAACGACGGCGGCTGCGACTGAAGGAAGTTCCAGGCGGCTTTGTTTTTCTGAAGGATTTTCGCGTACGGATCCGGCAGCTGGTCCGGCCGTTGTTCATACGAATAGATTCCAGACCTGTATTCCCGCCGCGCTTCGAACGCCTTCAGGCCCGCGGGCTGCATCAAGCCGGTCTTTTCGAGTTCTTGAACGCGTTTGATATTGACGACGCTCCACGTGCTCCGGGACCTGCGTGGACTGAAGCGGATGGTGTAGCTGACGTCATCGAGGCTTTTCCGAATTCCATCGATCCAGCCAAAACAAAGCGCCTGATCGACGGACTCGGGCCACGTGATGCTCGGCTTTCCGGAATCCCTTTTGTAGTAGCCGACCCACAGTTCCTGAGCCTTCGCATGGTTCGCCTCGAGCCACTTGCGAAAGGCGGAAGGGGATGGGAAGAATTTAACTTGCATCTTTGTAGTCGCGGGCTTTAGCCCGCGTTAAGCATGAGCCACGCTGCGGTTGCCGCAATACGTTCGTCTGCCCGCCATGGCTTGCCGGCGCTGTGTCCGATGGATACCAGAGTGGTCGTGAGGTCTTGCGGCTTTCGGCGCAACTCAGCCAGAGCCTGGTCATTGAAGGTTCTATCCGAGAAGCTGCGCCATCGCAGTTTGTGCTCATCGGCGGCGACCTCGAGAACCCGGCGAAATAGTATCCCTTCCGCCGCGTGCGCGCGAATGTGCGGATTCCCTATGGCTTCCAGCTTTCGATCCGGCGAGCCCACTACACCGATACTTCCCACACGGCAACCTTTCGACTGAAGTTCCTTCAACAACCCCGACAGGACTTCGACCGCGATACTCTCGATCTGCTGCTCGAATGGCCTCACAGCGGACTGCGCATCGAGCCACGGCATTTCCATTACTTCGTGGTGAGGCTGGCCGGTGGCCGGACGATGCGGATCGTGTAACGCGACCTCCCATCGTGCCAGGAATGCTGGCCCGGAGTTTCCAGAGGTGAGTGCCACTGCAATCGCTCTTCCCGTTTTTGCTCGAAATCCAATGCTGGCCGTCTGCATAGACATGTTACTGTCCGCGGATTTTAGCAAGCCACCAGCGGAGGCCGACGAACACGAAACGCCAATCGCGAAAGAATTCCGGAGGCTTGCCCTCGAATCCATGGCCGAGGAATTGAAGAAGCCATCCGAACGTGAACATCGCTACCGGTACTGCCCAGAAGCCAGGCACAAACAGAAGGACAACAAACAAGGGGATGGAAGCGGCAATGAGGGGAATGCCAATGATGTGACAAGCGCGATTAACCGGATGCTGATGGCTGTGGGCGTATTGGTGAATCCATTCCTCCGAACTCTTTCCGTCGAACATAAGCCTCACTGCAAACCCAGCAATCGCGCCGGGTTCTGTTTCGCCATTTGATCGATTTCCTGCTGCGTGAAGCCTTTGGCGCGCAATGCAACGATGAAGGCGCAGAAGCCGTCCTGCGGTAACGCGTTTCCTTTCTGGCCGAGGTCCGAGGAAAGAATGCAGAATGCCGGGCCGATTTTGCGGATGGCGGCCGCAAAACGATCGATCCGGGCCGGCGCGCCGGCCTCGGCGAGGGAACCGCCAGTGAACTCGATGAATGCTCCCAGCTTTGCCGCTTCCTGCATTTGGGGAACATCCATCAGAATCGGCGCATTCATGGCGTGTGTGACGACCATGCGTTGGGCGCCTTGCCGGCGTGCCTCACGCAGCAGCATGAGGCCTTCGGCTGAGGAAACGTGCCCGGTTGCCAGCACGAGGTTGTGTTTGGCAATTACAGAGATGACTTGCTTCACTTCCGGCAACAGTTCGCCGTTGCGCGTCACACTCACCGATGGCCGATTTTCCTTCGAGTAGCGTACCTGGTTCTCGGCATCGAAGGTGGACATCCAGACGATACGCCCCCATCCTCCCGAGACCTCCGTCATGTGCTCGACCGCAACCGGATTCATTCCACCGACCGTCAGGTTCAGGTCGATGCCACCGAACACTTCGATACCGGGGACTTCCTTGCGCACAACGTAAGCCAGAGCCGCGGTCGGATCGTAATGGTTCTTCAGCACGATCGCGCGCATTCCACGGGTACGCGACAGCTTGGCCACGTCGATCGCGTCGATGGACCGCGGCCGGTTGTCGGGATCGCTATGAACGTGGATGTCGATGGCTCCTGCAACCGCCCGAGCCGCGGCGTCGTCTGTTCCGCCGCGCTGACTTGCGCCGGTCGTTCCCACTGTTGCGAAAAAAAGCAGCAGGAGCGTGGTCCGGGCTTTGGAACCGTGTCTGAGGATTCTCATGGTACCTCCAGCAGTCTTCACCGTCCGGACATCGCGGCTTCGACCGCACTGGGAAAGCGTTGCTCGAAG
>QHXD01000827.1 GCA_003223895.1 Acidobacteriota bacterium | reverse complement strand
GTTCACGGGGCCGGCAACCGACGCATAGATCCTTCCGCGCCGGATCGGCGCCGTCGCGGGTACTGTGGCTTCGGATATGACGATTCCATTGTTCCGGTAAGCAAAGATCGCAAGCCCCGAGCTTACGGCTGAGGTTGCATCGAGCTCGATGCTGCCGGATGCGATGGTTATGGCGGCGCCGGTGAACGTCGTGGTGTTCGAAACTACCGCGCGATCCGGAATGTCGAACGCGGAGAAAGCCGGCAACGACGATGGGGTCAATTTGTAGATGGCACGCTCGCGGGAGACATAAAGGTTGCCTCCGGCGCCCCAGATCGAGCTGGGGATAGGAAGCTTCAAGGCGGTACCCGCGTCGGGGCCGCTGCCGCCGCGCATGAGGGGACGAGTGGCGCGTCGGGAAAGACCCCAATAATCTGGCCGGTCACAAAAAGATTTTGGCCGTCTCCCCAGATCCCGGATACGTACGCCGGAAGCGTTGCGATGAGCGTTCTATCCCCGGTTGCAATCGAGTAACGATAGACTTTGCCGAAGTTGCCGACGTCGCCCTGAGGGTAGCTGAAATAGATGTTGGAGCCATCGCCCCAAATATCACTCGGGCCTCCTCTAAAGCCCGTGGCGACGGTCGAGATCGCGCTGCCATCGAGTGGAACCCGCTGGAGCACAGTAAACAGAGAAACGTACAGCGCTGTGCCATCTCCCCAGATGCCTTCGGCGCTTGTGAAGTTTGGATCGTGGAGCGGTCCGAATGTTGTTGTGTCTCCATCGCTCCTGCGCACTCTTCGAACGACGTCCCCGCTGGTCACGTAAAAATACGTACTGTCTCCCCAAAGCCGCGATGCTCCTTCGACCGGCGTCGGAAAAGTCGTAACCTGGGCAGTGGCGAGATTCAACTGCCGAATTCGATTCGTTCCGGCATCGACGATGAAAAAGTCAGCTCCCTCACTCCAGATATCTCGAGCCGAGCTGAACCGTGCGGCGGTTCCGACACCGTCCATCGGTCCGGCTCCGGAATCCGTGCCGGCGAAGGGCTGAATCGTCCCGGTTGCAGGATCCATCCGGAGAATGTGGTCCGCCTCGCTGAGATATAGAGAGTTCCCGTCCCCCCAGACCGACCTGAATCGGGTACGCGCGGAATTTCCCGGAAAGATGATCGAAGGTTCGCCCGTTGCCAGCATCAGTTTCCCGACACGGTTGCCAAGGGCCTCGGTGTAGTACAAAACTCCATTCCCTGCCCAGACCGAGTTGGGAATGAACGGCAGTTCCGGCGAGGATGTCACCTCACCGGTCGAAGTGTTGACGATGCGCAGCGTTGTACCAAAACCTGTGGCGTAGAGATTGTTGCCGTCGATCGCCAGCGATGTCGGAGAGGGAGTAAAGCAGTTGAAATCTGAAGAAGGCCGGCAAGAGTTGAACGGGTCGATCGGTCCGGGAAGTGTGACGAAGTCGGTGAGCTTGCCTGTCGCGATCTCGACTCTCTTGATGCTGTGTTCCCGGCTGTTCCCGATATACAGGTAACGGCCGTCTCCCGCAATTCCAAGCGGAGCCTGGTACGGGACATCGGTAGTAATTAACTCGACGAGGCCGGTCGACAGATTGATGCGGCGAACACCGGGGCCGGTGGCATAGATGGAGGAACCGTCTCCCCAGATGCCAGTCAGGCCAGCAGATCCGCTGCCAGCCAGACGCGTGATTGTTGTTACTTGCCGGGTCGCAAGATCAATGTGGCGGAGAGCCGTCCCGTCGATGGCATAGAGACAACTACCTTCACCCCAGAGGACGCCGGCGCCAAGGAAACTTGCTTCTTCGCCCACGCCATCCTTAATGAACTGACCGGTATCGACACCTGCGAAAGTCGTGATTTCATAGGTATCCGTATCTTGCGGTCCGGACTGCGACTGTGCAGGAATTGGCGCAAACGTTACACAGATGAGTAAAACGGATAACACGCGCATTCGAAACACCTGAAGGCGCAATTGAATGAACAGGCTGAACTTCAGGACTGGCCTGGGTTTCAGCCGGATTGACCTTCGCTTGACTATAGCAGATTCGAATCCAGCCCTTTGTGACATCGGTACATCGCGTGCTATATGCTCAAAGAAGTACCATGAAGAAGTATCTCCTTGTTTTGGCCCTCCTGTTCGGGCTCCCGGAAATAACAACGTACGCGCAGGATGTTGAGGCGTACAACACCAGTGTCCTCGCCGGACGGCCGACAAATCCAATGATCGTTGACGGGGTGGGAGAAGATGCCCGGTTTCAGGCGATTACTGCGATGTGGGGCGATGGTGCGAACCTTTATGTCGCCGACTGGACCACAATTCGCCGCATTGCACTCAGTACAGCCCTCGTGACGACCCTCTCGCGCACTGCTTCTACGGGCGCCGCCCACCAGGCGTCCAACAGCGGCTTTTCTTATCGGTATCAAGGCCTGTACGGACTTTGGGGTGATGGCACGTTCCTCTACGCCACGGACATTGGAGCGGATGCCGTNNACACTCGCCAGCTCGCTGATTTTCCCCTGGGGATTGTCCGGTAAGGGGAACAATTTGTATGTAGCGGCTTCAGCAGGCGGCCGGGTCATGCAGGTTGATTCGATTACGGGCCGCAGTTCCGAATTGGCGGTCACCGGCCCGGGAACGCCGCGCCAGTGCGTTGGCGGGAGCGGCTGCCTTGGATATTTCCAGCCCGGTCCACGAAGTTCGTGGGCAGATAGTCAGAGCCTTTATCTCACGGGCTACTCGGGAACGGTCAAGAAAGTGGATCTCGCGACCGGTGAACAAACGCTGTTGCCGCCCGTACCCTTCGATATTGGCGCAATCACTGGCACAAGCGGCCGGTTGTTCGTTGCTGCGAAGAATGGCTCCCAATTAGGAAGTGCATCGATCGACACCGGCCAGTTCACGCCCATTGCGCTACCGGCCGCCACGATCACGGCGCTATGGACTGACGGATCGAGTCTCTACGTTGCTGTGGGAGATCCGCAGGGCAGCGGCAGTCAGGCCATTCGACGCGTGGACTTGAGTGCCGGAGACGTGTTTGCCTTGGCGGGTGTTGTGCGGACTTCCGAGTTTGCCGATGGAATCGGAGCAGCCGCCCGTCTTCAGAATCCGGAAGGTATTTGGGGCGACGACAAAAATCTCTATGTGGTCGATTCGGCCAGCTTCACCATTCGCGTAGCGGACCGCGTCACCGGCGCAGTCTCGCTGCTAGCCGGCCAGCCGGGCATGCGCGGCACCCAGGATGGCAATGGCCTCCGTGCGTCCTTTTTTTCCCCTCACGGAATTTGGGGTGACGGTACGCGCCTCTACGTCACCGACGCACATAGCATCCGTTCCATTGATCTGAATACGGCTGAAGTGATGACACTCGCCGGCACTACCGTCCTATCGGGCGCTGTCGACGGTTTCGGAAGCGACGTACGGTTCGCAAATCCTGTCGGGCTATCGAGCTCGAATGGCATTCTCTATATATGCGATGCGAGTAATACTGTCATTCGCAAGCTGGATCTGGCATCCGGGAAGGTGAGTACGTTTGCGGGTACGTTTGGGCGTTCCGGAACGGCCGACGGGACGGGGGCCGATGCGCGATTCCGGTTGCCGACAAGCCTCTGGGGTGACGGCACGACTCTCTATGTCAGTGACTTCAACACGATTCGCACAGTCTCTATCTCGACCGCCGAAGTGAAGACCCTCGCCACCGTGCCCCTTGGAAACATTCAAGCTCTCTGGGGAAGAGGCCGCGTGCTCTACGCGCTCTCAGCATTTTCCTTTGCCAGCATCTATTTCAAGACCGTTGTTCACCTTTATCGTATTGATCTCGACAGTGGACGGATCTCGGAACCGGTATACGGACAGGATGAAACCACAGCCGGTCAACCGATACTGCTTACGGCCAGCGAACCGATACTGGGTACAGACGGCGATGGTCTCTGGGGCGGCGAAACAGATCTCTTCATCACGGAGTACCGGAACAATACCATTCGCCTTCTCACGCGAGACTTGCTGCCCAGTCTGACGCGGATTCAAGTTGTAAATCCCGGATATTCTTCGCGCATCACGACAGGAAATGCGGCGGCGATATCGGTGGGTCACGCGGCGATCACGGTTGAGCCCGGCAGCGCCACTCCGTCTGGATTTGCCGTCTTTGCGCTGCGACAGAACGGCGTCCTGATTTCCGAAGCATCCGTTCCTGCGGCGCCGGCCATCCGTTCCGGGCGCATCAGCGCGACGGCGGCCGGTGTTGTGAATACGGGGCTCGCCATTGCCAATCCCAATTCCGTTGAGGCCGTCATTTCCTTTTACTTCACCGATGCGGCCGGGCGGAACTATGGCCAGGGCAGCTTCAGAGTGGCGCCAGGAGCACAGGTCGCACGTTTCTTGACAGAGGATCCGTACAAGGGACCGTCCACCATTGAAGGGGCCTTCACATTCGTGTCATCTGTTCCCGTCAGCGCCGTGGCTCTGCGGAGCTACGTTAATGAGAGATCGGAATTCCTGATGACGACGCTGCCGGTGGTGGATCTTGCGCGCCAGTCGAGCGCGCCCGCGACCGTGACGCATTATGCCGCAGGAGGCGGATGGACAACGGAATTACTCCTCGTCAATCCGTCGGATCAGGCAATCTCCGGAACGATTCAGCCGATCGGCGGCGGAACCGCGTTCAGATACGGAATCCCGTCACGCACGTCGCAGAAGTTTCTTTTTGAAGGAACAGCCGATGCGATCAGAAGCGGCGCCTTCCGCGTCATTCCTGACACGGGAGTGACACCCTCTGCCGCGTGCATCTTTTCGTTCGTGAAGAACGGAGTGCGAGTCACGGAAGCAACGGTACCGGACGTTCCCACGTCGGCGGCGTTTCATGCTTACGCGGAAATAGCGGGAAATGTTTTGTCCGGAG
>QHXD01000005.1 GCA_003223895.1 Acidobacteriota bacterium | reverse complement strand
CATGGAAGACGAGATCGACCCGATCTTCTTCGATAAGCCCTATTACCTCGAACCCCAAAAGGGCGGCGAGCGGGCTTATGCCCTGATGCGGGAGGCGCTGGCGCAATCAAAACGCGTCGGTATCGCGAGGGTGGTGCTGAAATCCCGGGAACATCTGGCCGCGGTCAAAGCCGTGGGTGAAATGATCACGCTCAATACCATGCGTTTCGCTCATGAGATTGTGGATCCCGGCGAACTGAACCTTCCGCAAAAGCCCGAGATTTCAAAGAAGGAAATGGAATTGGCGCACACCTTGATCAACTCGATGGCGGACAAGTTCGATGCGGAGAAGTACAAGGACACGTACTACGACAAGGTGATGGAAGTCATTCAAATGAAGATCCAGGGCGTCAGCCCTCAGGCGCCTGCCGCCAAACCCAAGGGGCCGGCCAAGGTTGTGGATCTTATGGAAGTCCTGAAGCAGAGTCTGAAAGAAACTCAGAAGAAGGGCACTTCGACTCGCGCCCCGGCAACCGAGGACGAAACGGCTCGACCCAGAAAAGCTCGATGACCGATGTTGGCGAGAACTGCCGTCGAGTTCTCTACAGAATCCACGAAGCGGCCGCCCGGAGCGGCCGCGACCCGCAGGCCATCCGATTGATCGCCGTCACCAAAACCGTTCCCGTCGAAAAAATCCGCCAGGCGGTCGAGGGCGGAGTTTCGAACCTCGGCGAGAACCGTGTCCAGGAGGCGCTGTCGAAACGCGAAGCCTTGCAGGACCTGCCGGTGACCTGGCACTTCATCGGACACTTGCAAACGAACAAGGCGAAGAAAGTTCTCGAGAACTTTGATTGGATCCAGTCCGTGGATCGGCCGGAGCTTGCTGAAAAGTTGAACCAGTGGGCTTCCCGGCCCGTACCCGTGATGATTGAGGTGAAACTGCACGAGGAGCCCGGCAAATCCGGTGTCGAGGAGCCAGGACTGGAGGAATTAGTGAAGCAATTTCCACGATTAGATCGATTGCAATTGCGCGGCCTGATGGCCATCCCTCCTTTCTTTGAAGACCCCGAAGACGCCCGGCCGTATTTTCAAAGACTTCGAAGGTTCGCCGAGCAGTTCGGTCTGGCCGAACTATCGATGGGGATGAGCCACGATTTTGAGGTGGCTATCGAAGAGGGGGCGACCATGGTCCGGATCGGCACGGCCCTGTTTGGGGAGCGTTCATGAAGTTGAAGGTTCGCGTCATTCCCAACGCAAAGAAGACGGAGTTCAGCGGCATTCGAGAAGGCGAGCTTGTCCTTCGACTGAATGCTCCGGCGCTGGAGGGCAAAGCGAACAAGGCCGCCCTCGAATTCGTATCGCGCTATTTTGAAGTGTCAAAGACTTCTGTTTCACTGATTTCGGGAGAAAAGAGTAGACACAAAATTTTTCAAATTGTAGGCTTGGAAAGTATTGTCCTCGAAAGGAAACTCGCCGACATACTGCATGCATGAGCAGCTGCGAACGCACGATAGTGTGCAGCCAGTAAGAGATGGAACAGACAAACGAGCACCTGGAATCCACAGTCAGTACCGAACCCGCAGAACTGCGGCGAATCAATATGCCGGCGACTCTCGCGATCTGTTTCGCCGGCTGGCTGATTCCTGGGTTAAGTCACATTCTCATTGGCCGCTGGATTCGGGGGCTGATCTTCGCCGCCTGCGTGATCGTCATGTTTGTGCTCGGGCTCGGCATGCATGGAAAGCTTTACGACCTGAATGTCGAAGAGCCTCTGCAACTGCTGGGCTTCATCGCGAATCTTGGCGCAGGTCTTCCATACTTCATCGCTGAGCGTATGGGCCTGGGAGTCGGTGCGCAGACGGCCCAGGGCTATGACTACGGCACGACGTACCTCTGGGTGTGCGGGCTGCTGAATTTTCTGATCGTGCTCGACGCCTTTGACATCGCGCAGGGCAGAAAGCCATGAACCTGTCCCACTTTGTAGCTCTCACGATTTTCGCTCTAATCGTTTCCACCGTCTTTGCGCTCATCACTAAGAACGAGCCTAAAGAACAATTTCGCTACGGTGTTTTCGTTTTCCTTTCGTTCGTCGCTGTGGCCTTCGCCGTCGGCTGGCTCATGTATCCGCTGCCCCTGTAAACGACGGCGCCTACAGCAGAAGGTTGCCTTCCCTCACCACTGTCCGATCGCCGGCAATAACGGTCGCGTTGTGGAGAAAGTTCCAGTGCACGCCGCCGCCGCGGTTGGCACCCCCCATTTCTTCATTGTCGCCGAGACTGAGCCTCACAACACCGGAACCGTAGCCGTAGTACCCAATGAAAGGGGCTTCGGACAAGACCTTCAGGGCCGGGTTGAAGCCAAGGGCAAATTCGCGGAACATGCGGGCGTCACCGCCGGCTGCACTGAGTTCTTCATCGATCTTGTCGGCGTTGGCGCCCTGGATGGCGACGTGGCCGTTGATGAATCGCAGGAACAGATTGTGGCCTTCCGTGAACACGGGACGCCAGACAGGAAGAAAGACGGCTCCGTTCGCAGACGTTTCAATCGGCGCGACCCGCAGAACGCCGGCAGGAAGTTCAATATCGCGGTCGATGCGGGTTCGGGCCAGCTGCATCCGTGCGCGAGTGGCGTCGCCGATCTGGCTGCAGAACGGACGCTCGCCGACTTCGAAGGTGATGTCGGTTCCCTCGGGTGTGGTTACCCGAATTGGGCCGGAGCGCAGAACCGGGATGGCTTTTTGATGTCTGGTTTCCAGCTCCGCAGGACTGACATCGAGGGCAGCGAGGTAAAGCCGATCGATGAAGTCCGGCGAAGGAAGCCCGGCGAAGCCGATCGGGTAAGAGCCGCTCTGCCAGTGAAAATGCACTGCACGGCCCCGCCGCGCATCCAGCCATTCGACGAGAGCCTTTGCCAGCGCCGGACGGCTGCCCTGGTGTAGCTCCGGAAGCCAGATGAAGACATCCGCATCGTTGAAGGCCTTGCGGAGGCAGGCGAGTTCAGCATCGGAGCTGCCGGTGGTGTCTTCCGCAAGGATCACTCCGGAGATGTGAGCACCCGAGGCGCGAATCACGTTTTGCAGAGGTGCAACGATCCCGCTGAATATCCGCGGATCAAGCTTGAGGAGAACCTGCTCTCCGCTTTCAAGCTGAAGCGCTTCAGCGATTCGACTGGCACATTTCTCGTAGTCCGCGGTTTTCATAATCGGTGGTTGGAACGCGGGCTAAAGCCCGCGACTACATTTTGCGGAATCGGTTCCCCAATGTAGTCGTGGGCTTCAGCCCGCGTTCAAATTCCAACAAAATACTTCCTTATAGCCTCGACTAAATCCGGAATGGTGGATTGTACCGGCACGATGTCGGGTTGCAAACCCAATAGTTGGGCCGCTTCGCGAGTCACGGGACCAATCACGGCAACAGCGACCTCGGGCGGCAGCGGAGCAAGGTCATCAGGAATTGCGGAAGGGCTGGTAAAGACGATGCAATCTAAAGGCTCAGATTCGAGGATCTCGCGAACGCTGCCCAACGAAGCCTTCACGGTCCGGTAGACCGTCACGATATCCACGGTCGCGCCCCGGCGGCGCAGTTCCTCCGGCAAAATCTCACGGGCGACTTCGGCGCGCGGAAACAGGATCCGGACGCCGACCATCTTTTCCGGAAACGCTTCCAGCAGACCTTCAGCGCGGAATTCCTTCGGAACGAGCGCGGGCTCGAGCCCCCAATCGGCGAGCTTTGCCGCCGTCGCTCGACCGACAACTGCAACAGGAACCGTGCATCGCGCGCCGCCCATTCGATTCATGAACTGTTCCACCGCGTTCGCGCTCGTGAACAACAGCCATTGGTACGTGTGCAGTTGACGAATGGCATCGTTGACGGGTTTCCAGGTCTTCGGAGGGACGATCTGGATGGTGGGACACTCGATGACCCGCGCGCCAAGCGCCTCCAACTGCGATCGCAATTGGGCCGATTGCGCAGCCGCGCGCGTGATCAGGATCGTTTTACCGGTCAGCTCCATACTGGGCGATTTCGGCGAGAATCTCTCCAGCCCCCTTGGCCAGCAACTTCGCGCCAAGCTCGAGGCCAAGTTCCTGCGCGCGGTCTACAGATCCTGTCAGTTCCTGGCTGATGACGCGAGCGCCGTCGAGACTCGCGATCAGGCCTTTGATGCTGAGCCGGTCTCCGACAAGTTTCGCTCTTCCCGCGATGGGAACCTGACAGCTTCCACCCAGGGCACGCAGCAAGCCCCGTTCTGCAGTGACCGCGGTGTGGGTCGGCGCATGATCAAGCACCTCGAGGAGTCACCTGGTCTCGTCGTCTCCTTTGCGGCTGACGATTCCGAGAGCACCCTGGCCGACGGCCGAGACCATAATATCGTCGTCCAAAATCTGCGTAATGCGCGATTCATGTCCAAGGCGCTTCAATCCGGCAACCGCGAGAATGATTCCATCAAATTCACCGGCAGCGAGCTTTCGCAGCCGGGTGTCTACGTTTCCGCGCAGGGTCGCCAGGTTCAGCAAAGGAAAGCGATGGCGCAGTTGAACCTGCCGGCGAAGGCTGCTGGTTCCGATCGTGGCGCCTTTATCCAGTTCCTCTAACTGCGGCCCATTCGAGATAAATGCATCGCGCGGATCTTCGCGCTCGGGGACGGCTGCGAAATCGATGCCGTCGGGAAGCTGGAAGGGAACATCTTTCATGCTGTGAACGGCAAGATCGATCCGTCCGTCCAGCAGGGCCTCGTCAATCTCCTTCGTGAAAAGGCCCTTGCCACCGATTTTGGCCAGAGGAACATCGAGAATCTTGTCGCCTGTCGTCTTGATCGGTACCAGCTCAACCGCCAGCCCGGGCCAACGCTTTTCCAGTTCGCTCTTTGTCCAATTCGCTTGCCAGAGGGCCAGCGCGCTTCCGCGGGTGCCTATCTTCATTGTGGCTTGACGTTGAAAATTTTTCGGATCAGGTCGACAATATCGGGCCCTTGCGGGTCGTGCGCGATTTGTTTGAGCTGCTCGATGGGAGGATGGAGGATCTTATTGACCAGGGACCGGGTGAGCTGGTCGATTGCGGCCTGCTGCTCCGGAGAAAGATCCTTCAGGTGCCGCCGATTGCGCTCAATTTCATCGCGCCGGAGTTTCTCCAAGGTGTCCCGGAGCTGCACGATCATCGGCACCACTTCTCGCGACTGCATCTTCGTGCAAAACGCCTGCACTTCATGATCGACGATCTCTTCCGCCCGGGAGGCTTCCTTCATGCGTCCTTTCAGGTTCGAATCGATCACCTGCTGCAGATCGTCGATGTCGTAAAGAAACGCATTGTCGATTTCGTTCACGGCTGGATCGATATCGCGCGGCACAGCAATATCGATGAAAAACATCGGCTTATTTTTCCGCCGGTGAATGATCTGCTCCGCCAGCGCCCGGGTCATGATGAAGTGCGGCGCCCCCGTTGAGCTGATGACGATGTCCGCCCGGTCGATGTGGTCGGTAAAATGTTCAAACGGCACCGCAGCGCCCTCGAATACCTGTGCCAGTTCAACGGCGCGTTCGAAGGTGCGGTTCGTTACAAGCACGGACGATACTCCTGCCCGCTTCAGATGCTTTGCCGCCAGTTCACCCATTTTGCTCGCGCCGATGATCATGACGACCTTGCCCGAAAGATCGCCGAAGATCTTACGCGCCAGCTCGACTGCGGCATAGCTGACGGAGACGGCCGACTGCGATATTCCCGTTTCACTTCGTACTTTTTTTGCGACGGCGAACGCCCGGTTCATCAGCGCGCTGAGGTGCATTCCGACGGTTCCGGCGTCGGTTGCGATGCGATAAGCCTCCTTGACCTGGCCGAGGATCTGCGGTTCGCCGACCAGCATCGAGTCCAGGCTTGCTGCAACGCGGAAGACGTGGCGAATCGCGTCCGTATTCCGGAAGCTGTAGAGATGCTTCGAAACATCGTCGTGAGGAATGCGATGAAACTCGCAAAGAAATTCGCGAATGCGGCGGTCGTCCGGGCTCTCGGCGACGACCTCTACCCGATTGCACGTCGAAAGGATCATGGCCTCGCTGACGTCTTCACGTCCGACCAGGGAAGTCAGCGCCGTTCGCAGCATCTCGCTATTGAAAGCGAGGCGCTCGCGGATCTCGACTGGTGCCGTTTTATGGCTGAGGCCGACTATTGCCAGTTGCATTACTGATCAAACGAATGGAGCCCACCGAAGTATTGCGCGCCGAGAAACGTTACGAGCACGCCGATGAAGCCCACAATGGACAAATACGCTGCTTTCTTTCCTCGCCATCCCGCAATGAGCCGGTAGTGAATCAGCAGAAGGTAAACGAACCAGGTGAGAAACGAAAGCAACAACCTCGGATCTCCCGCCCAGAAGCCCCAGACCTGTTGGGCCCAGAGCGCGCCCGATATGATGCCGAGCGTTATGAGCGGAAAGCCGATGGCCAGAGATTTGTATGCAAGGTCGTCACATACCTCGAGCGATGGCAGCCGGTTGTGAAAGCGCGTGGGGTGCTTGGATTTCAACTCCCGTTCCTGGATCAAATACATGACCGCCGCTGCAAACGCGATGAACAGCGCGGCATATCCGATGAAAACCATCGGTATATGGATGTAGATCCAGTTACTGCGGAGCACGGGCGGAATCGAGCGGGATGGGTCGTATACAAAATTGGCGATGAACGTCACGATGAAGATGAGCGGGAACGCGAAAACGCTGAGCGACGCGATACGGTACTTCGCGTAAGCGACCAGAAATCCCAGAACAGCCAGTGCCCCGAAGAACGAAAAAGCTTCATAGCGCTGGGTGACCGGCAAGTACTGCACCTCCATGGCGCGAAGGACGATCGACGCCACGTGACACCCAAAACCCGCAACGACCGCTACAAGGGCCGGCCGGAAAAAGGTCTGTCTTTTGTTCAGAGTGGTGAGAACAGAATGTAGAAAACCCACGAAATACAGACCCAGTGCGAGTCTCAGCAGGACGACGTGCATGGCGGGGGATTATAGCACATGGCCCGGCATCGTTCCGGGTGTGCTACCATGACCGTTACTACAATGAATATTGATATTTACGTAGGTGTCATCCAATTCATCGTCCTGCTTCTTTCACTGAGCGTCCACGAATCCGCCCATGCCTGGACTGCCGATAGGCTCGGCGATCCGACGGCGCGTCACCTGGGTCGTGTTTCGCTCAATCCGCTGGTCCACGCCGACCTCATAGGCACGATCCTTTTTCCGCTCATCGGAATATTCTCACTTGGCGGTATCATGTTTGGGTGGGCAAAGCCAGTGCCCGTAAATGTTGGCCGTTTGCGAAATCCCACTCGAGACCACATGCTGGTCGCTGCTGCCGGCCCGATAAGCAATCTGCTGGTTGCAACGGTTCTTTTCACGTGTTTAATGGTCATGAAGTCGGTCTCAGCTGAAGGCGCGGAAACGATATACCGTGTCGTGTATTACCAGTTCAGCGGGAATTCGGTCCTGGTTCCCTTGACGACCGTAGCGTATCAGGCGCTGATCCTCAATGTGGTGTTGGCAGTATTTAATCTGATCCCCGTGGCACCATTGGACGGTGCAGCCGTTCTCTCAGGACTTTTGCCACGATCGCTCGCTGATGCTGTCGATCAAATGCAGAGCTACGGCTTCATAATGCTCATCGCGCTACTCTACATGGGCATCCCGTCGATGTTATTCTCACCCGTCGTCGCGTTCGTCCGTTCCTACCTACTCGTCTAGCCTATGAAGAAACCGAGAATCTTGAGCGGTATGAGGCCGACGGGGAAGCTGCACCTGGGTCACCTTGTCGGGGCTCTCGACAACTGGGTGCGGCTGCAGGACGACTACGACTGCTTCTATTGCATCGTCGACTGGCACGCGCTCACAACTCACTACGATTCCACCCAAGGCATTCGAGAAGCGATCATCGACAATGCGATGGACTGGCTGGCCGTGGGCCTGGATCCGAGCCGGTCCACGATCTTCATCCAGTCGCGGGTAATGGAACATGCCGAACTGCACCTCCTGCTGTCGATGATCACGCCGCTGCCCTGGCTGGAGCGCGTCCCCAGCTACAAAGAGCAGATGTTCGAAATCAAGGGTCACGATCTGAACACCTATGGGTTCCTCGGCTATCCGCTGCTCCAGTCCGCCGATATCCTGATCTATAAGGCCAATGCCGTTCCCGTCGGTGGCGACCAGGTAGCTCACATCGAGCTCACTCGGGAGATCGCGCGGCGATTCAACCATTTTTACGGCGAGGTCTTTCCGGAACCGCAAACGATGCTCACCGAAGTCCCCAAACTTCCCGGCACGGATGGCCGCAAGATGAGCAAGAGCTACAACAACACGATCGCGCTGTCGGAGAAGCCGGCGGTCATGAAGGAAATCGTCCGGAATATGGTGACCGATCCGGCCCGCATCCGCCGCCAGGATCCCGGAAACCCCGACATTTGCCCCGTTGGCGACTATCACGACGTTTTTTCCGACAAAAATAAGGTTGCCCAGGTGGACCAAGGTTGTCGCACCGCCGGAATAGGCTGTGTCGAATGCAAAATGTGGCTTTTTGAAAGTCTCCAGCAAAGGCTGGGGCCAATCTACGAGCGCCGCCAGGAGTGGGAGTCGCATCCCGGCGACGTAAAAGACATCCTGGAGGCAGGCTCGAAAAAAGCCAAAGCCGTGGCCGGCGACACAATGGTGGAAGTCCGCAACGCGATGAAGATTTGAACGCGGGCTAAAGCCCGCGACTACATTGAGGCCCACTGTGATCCCAAATTGTAGTCGTTGGCTTTAGCCCGCGTTCCGAAATTCGAACTCAATGATCGAAGAACTCAAGATCTCGCTTCCCTTATACGAGGGGCCCCTCGAGCTGCTTCTGGACATGATCCGGAAGCAGAAGCTCGATATCTACGACATTCCGATAGCGAAGGTGACCGAGCAGTATCTCGCTTACCTGCACCTGATGCAGGAGCTGAATGTGGATGTCGCTTCCGAGTTCCTCGTTATCGCCGCGCAATTGATTTACATCAAGTCGAAAATGCTGCTGCCGCCCGATCCGGATGCGGTCGGAGAAGAGGCCGATGATCCCCGGACCGAGCTGGTACGCCGGCTGCTCGAATATGAAAAGTTCAAGAACGCGGCACAGATGCTCTATCAGCGCGAGATGATCGAGAACGCCGTGTGGTCGAATCCCGGCGCAGTCGAAATGGAGGAAGCCGAGCTCGAGCCGGAGCTGGCGGTCGGTCTCTATGACCTGCTGCTGGCCTTCCGCGATGTTGTGAAGCGGGCCGAACAGCGTCCGCTGATGGAAGTGGACCGGGAGGAATTTTCGGTCGAGCAGATGATGGCGTTCCTGTGGGAAAACGTTTCCAAAGCCAGGGGCGGAACGGTAACCCTGACGGAGGTTTTGCCCCACATCACATCCAAACGCGGACTGATCACGGCATTCCTCGCCCTTCTGGAACTGACCCGACTCAAAGCCATTTACCTGAGTCAAGAGAAGCCATTCGGCGAAATCACGGCGCGAGCCAATCCGAATTATGAGCTATTCCAACCTGTCAGCCCTGCTTGAAGCGATCGTTTACCTGGCGAAAGAGCCGGTGAGTCTGGACGCCATTCACAAGGTGTTGCCGGATGTTGACCGGAACGAGATTCAGCAGAAGCTGAATGAATTGATGGAGCAATACCGGGCCGCCGAACACGGCATCGAGATGCGGGAAGTGGCGGACGGCTTTCGCTTTTCCACCAAGCCCGAGCACCACGAAATCCTGAAACAGTTCATCAAGAGCCAGATTCCGGTCACGCGCCTGTCGCTGGCGGCGCTTGAAACCCTGGCGGTCATCGCATACAAACAGCCGGTCACGGTTCCCGAGATCCAGGACATTCGTGGCGTTCACGCAGCCGGTGTCATCAAAACACTCCTGGACAAAAAATTCGTCACGACCGCCGGCCGAAAAGATGTTCTCGGCCGCCCCATCCTGTACAAAACCACGAAGGAATTCCTCATCCATTTCGGTCTCAAAGACCTCGGTGAGCTGCCCAGCATGGAGGAGTTCGAGGAACTCATCAAGAACCAGGCGGCCGCCGAAGAAGAAATCCCGGAAGAAGCATAGCCACAAAGGGCACAAAATGGGGTCATAGCCCTATTTATTTACCTATTCTTGCAGCAGGGCATAGGATTAGATTGGCCGTTTCCCGTGTTTCCCTGGAATCAGCGGTCTGAATCATGAAGTCCAGGTCGAGAGTCGCGCGCGGCCGTCCCCATGCGGCGAGCGCGAACGCACCGATCACCATGTAGGGAAGCCGGATTTCTCCAAACACACCGACAATTTGGATCAGGCGCTCCTTAAGAACGGCCGCGCGAGCGCCGCGCTGTGGCATTCCGAGTTTTCCTGGTTGGTTTAAAACCGTTTTGAATCCAAATCAATTCATCACGTGAAGAGAACGCCTCGACCATGTCCATCGCAAGTTCGGACAGCGCGAAACAGTCATTAGATGGCGGTCATGTGCGCATTATGCCATGAGTGAGAGCATCGGGTCCGAGAGGCTCCCCTTGGTAGGTTGTTCGCCAACCGGAAAAGTTGTACAGCATCGGATGTGCGTTGTTCCGCGGCCCGGAGCCACGTTTCGGATCCGGCATCAACTGTTGCGGACTCAGAATCATGTGTTGAGAACCCGAAATCACTTTTTTTCGGACTCGGAATCAAAATCCGGGATCCGTAATCCAGTGTTCCGGATCCG
>QHXD01000821.1 GCA_003223895.1 Acidobacteriota bacterium | reverse complement strand
ATCACCTTTATGGGAACTCGACTGGGCGGCGCCCTCGCGCCGCCGCTCGTAGTTGCGTTGATCGCTACGGCCGGATGGCGTGCAAGTTTTTGGATTTTCGGCTCTATAGGGTTCGTCTGGGCGTTCGCCTGGTGGAAGTGGTTCCGCGACGACCCCGCCAAGCATCCTTCGGTGGATCCGGCGGAGCTGCAACTGATTCAAAAAGAACGCGGAGAGGTGCCGGATCGTCAGAGGCTCGAATGGCGTTACCTGTTGAGCAGGAACCTGTTGTTCATCTGCCTCGCGTATTTTGCGTTCGGGTACGGACTCTATTTCTATCTCACGTGGTTGCCCACTTATCTACGCGAAGCACGGGGGTTTTCGGCCAGAGACGCCGGCCTGCTCGCGGGTTTGGTACTGCTGGCAGGAGCCGCAACCAGCATCCTCGGCGGATTCTGGACGGATCGCTGGGTAAAACGCTATGGATTGAAAATAGGCCGGTGCGGAGTGACCGCCATTGCTCTTCCATCGAGCGGACTCGTGTTGCTGGCCGGCGCCATGACAGATCATGCGTTGGCTGCAGCGCTGCTCATGGCAGTTGCGTCAGGTCTCGCCGATCTGTCCATCAGTGCCGCCTGGGCGATGTGTCACGACATCGGGGGGGACGCCGCGGGAACCGTGACCGCCTGCATGAACACATTCGCAAATCTCGGCGGCACAATTGCTCCGTTAGTGATGGGATACTCGGTTGAACTCCTTGGTTCGTGGAGAATTCCACTGCTCATCACGGCTATGATGTATGTACTCGGCGGCTTCTTTGCATTGCTGGTTAATCCCAGCCGGCCGCTGACTGTGGAGTGAGTACTGTAGCGGCGCTCTATGAAGGTGTGAATGAATTGCCAGGACAGGGTGTTCCCCTCCTGGAACAGGAGGGGTGGCTGCGCCAGTAAGAAAAAGGCGCGAAGCCTCCGAAGCGGCGCAGACGGGGTGGTCATTATGGTAAATGTTGACGTTGTAACGTTATCCGGGACTGACCACCCCGTCTGCGCTTCATAAGGAGGCTTCGCAGCATCTTCTTGATGGCGCAGCCACCCCTCCTCTCCGAGGAGGGGAACACCCTGTCCTGCAATTCTTTCACACCTTCATAGAGCGCCGGTTTCTCCTCGGTCATAGACCGCCGCTACAGTGATTGAGCGATTATTTGAAACATGATTGGGCGGACTATTTCACATTATCGAGTCCTGGGCCCGCTTGGAACCGGCGGCATGGGAGTCGTGTACAAGGCTGAAGACATACGGCTTGGCCGGCTTGTCGCCCTGAAGTTTCTCCAGCGTGAAGTGGCTGCTGCGCCGCAGGCACTCGAGCGATTCCGCCGGGAGGCGCGCGCGGCATCGAGCCTCAACCACCCTCACATCTGCACAATTTATGAAGTAGGAGAGGACCAGGGCGACGCGTTCATCGCGATGGAGTTAGTCGAAGGCCGGCCGCTCGGCCAGTTGATTCGGCCTCATCTGCTGCCGGTCGATCAACTGCTCGAGCTCGCCATCCAGATTGCCGACGGCCTTGACGCTGCGCACTCGAAAGGCATCGTCCATCGCGACGTCAAGCCTGCAAACATTTTCGTCACCGAACGTGGACACGCCAAGATTCTCGATTTCGGCCTGGCGAAACACGTCGCGCAGGGCCTGGAAGCAGGAAACGAAGGGGATGGAACCATCCGGGAGAATCTCACGAGCCCGGGAGTGTTCGTCGGTACGGTCTCTTATCTTGCGCCGGAACAAGCGCGAGGGTTGGAGGCCGATGCACGCGCAGACCTCTTTTCATTCGGCGCCGTGCTGTACGAAATGGCAACCGGGCAACAGGCATTCGCCAGCTCCACTGCGCCGATGATTTTCGACGCGATCCTTAATCGGCAGCCGCCCCCGCCACGTCGTATCAACGTAGATATCCCGCCGCGGCTCGAAGAAATCATCTTCAAGGCGCTTCGCAAAGATCGAGAACTCCGTTATCAGCACGCCCGGGAAATGCACGCCGACCTGAAGGAACTTCACCGGGACCTGGTTTCAGGCGTTGGCAGAGTAGCTCCCGTTTCCGGCACGACAAAACGATCGGTGGCCGTACTGCCGTTTGCCGACATGAGCGCGGAGCAGGACCAGGAGTACTTCTGTGACGGCATGGCGGAAGAGTTAATCAACGCCCTGTCAAACATCGAAGGCTTGCGCATCGCCTCGCGCACTTCGGCGTTTGGGTTCAAGAAGCAGAGCCTCGACCTTGCCACGATCGGCCAGAGGCTGAACGTCGACACCGTGTTGGAAGGAAGCGTTCGAAAGGCA
>QHXD01000826.1:6857-8564 GCA_003223895.1 Acidobacteriota bacterium | reverse complement strand
TTGCCACAATCAATTTCAATCAGAAATTCTGGAATCCGATGAAGAGGACGGCCATTCTTGAATTGGGTACCGGTCCGGGCGCGTGGAACGAGAGGATGCTGGCAGAACTGACGGCATTGGGAGTCTTGAGCGAAGAAGTTTCGAAATCGATTCGAGTCGTGGATTCGGCCGAGAAGGCGGTCCGGTGGGTTTCTGACGGTGTATGGTAGCATGCCGCTGTGAGGCATTTCGCCATTGCCTGGGCGCTACTCCGCTTCTATTTTCGGCTCACTCCACGCGATTGGTATCGCAAACCTCCATTCCTTCCATGTCCTCCGGCCATCTACCTGCGCTGGCGATTACGAACCGCATACGGAAAGCATCGGCCGACGCGGAAGCAAGTTCTGCATGACGTCTGGCAATTCGGTGATTGGCTGCGCACGTTTAAGAGATAGAGCATGCCGAAACCTGTAAAGCACTCAGTCGCTGTCGTCGTTCGCAATGGCGATCGAATTCTCGCCGTCCGCCGCCCGGATAACGACGACGAATTGCCCGGCATCTGGGGACTTCCTGCGGGAACGTGCCGTGGTCAGGAGTCCGTCGAGGATGTGATCGACCGCGTCGGCCAGGACAAACTCGGGGTCGAACTGACGCCCGTTCGCAGGCTCACGTCAGGTACACAAGATCGTTCCGGGTATCGGTTGAACATGGAATTGTGGGAAGCGTCGATGCAGGGAACTCCGACCTATCGGGAGTGGCAATGGGCACCGTTGGATCTGCTTCAGCCGGGCGCGGCAGCTGGATCGCTGTGCTGCGGGTTGGCTCTAAAAAGCAAAAGCCGCGCCAGCTTATAATTGCGTTTTCGCCAGGGACGGTAGCGGAAGATGCAATCGCTTGACGCGGCTAATAACTCGCTTCAAACATATAGATCGGCTGAAGCGGTCCGAAAATACAGTTATTTTTATAGATGCTCAAATTTCCCACCTTAGCAGCAGGCTTCCCCAGGTGAAACCGGCGCCGAAACTGGCCAGCAAAACGAGATCGTCCCGCTGAACTTGTTTGGATTCAACTGCTTCCGACAGGCAGATGGGAATCGTGCCGGCGGTAGTATTGGCATACTTGTCAATATTGACGGCGACCTGCGAGTCCTTTAATTCCAACTTCTCGACAGCCGCTTTGATAATCCGCAGGTTGGCCTGGTGAGGGATATAGAGTTTCAGGTCCCCAGCAGTCAGTTTATGTTTCCGGAGAATTTCCTTCGAAATTTCGGCCATTCCCCGGACGGCGAACTTGAAGACATTCCGGCCATCCTGCTGCACGTAGTGCATCCGTTTCCGCACCGTATCCGCGCTGGAAGGATGAAGGCTGCCCCCGCCCGGCATGTAGAGATACTGACCGCCGGACCCGTCGCTTCGGAGGATGAAATCAATGATGCCACGTTCGCCGTCTTCGGCAGGTTCGACCAGGACGGCACCCGCCCCATCGCCAAACAGGACACACGTCGCCCGATCCTGAAAGTCGATGATAGAGGTCATGACATCCGCGCCAATGACCAGCACTTTGGAGTGTGCGCCCGTAGATACGAACTGGACCGCAGTCGCCAGCGCATAAACGAAACCGGAGCAGGCGCCGGAGAGATCGAAGCCCCAGGCCCGGTTCGCGCCGATCTTCGTCTGGACGAGACAGGCGCTCGAGGGGAAGAACATGTCGGGCGTGACGGTTGCGACT
>QHXD01000826.1:0-6812 GCA_003223895.1 Acidobacteriota bacterium | reverse complement strand
TGGCAGCCTCGGCGCCGAGATCGCTGGTCCCTTCGCCTTTTGCGGCAAACCGGCGTTCGCGGATGCCCGTTCTTTCAACAATCCATTGGTCGGAGGTATCGACGGTTTTCTCCAGTTCCTTATTGGTAACGCGGCGCTCTGGCAGGTAATGACTGACGGCTGTTATCTTTGCGCGATGTCTACTCAATAAAATTCCTTTCACCCTCAAAGGGCGGAAATCTAGCACACTCATCACGCGTGTTACAATTGCGACTTGGACCAGACATACTTCCAAAAAGGATTCGGTCTACGCGCGGAGGTCCGGCCGCAGCTGCGCGAGAATTATCGCAGCCAGATCGTGGACATCATGCGCGCCAATGGCTTCCGCCTCCAGGCGGGGGATCTCACCTTCCGGCTCGCCATGGAATTCGGCTTCTGCTACGGGGTCGAGCGCGCTGTCGAATACGCCTACGAAGCGATCGCAAAGTTCCCGAATCATCGCATTTTTCTCACCGGCGAAATCATCCACAATCCTCACGTCAATAATAAGCTGGAACGGATGGGAATACGGTTCCTTCCGGACGGGCCTCACAAGTATGACGATATTCTTCGGGACGATGTCGTCCTGATTCCCGCTTTCGGCATACCCGCGGCGGACATCGACCTGCTTGCGAAGAAGGGTTGCATTGTGGTCGATACGACCTGCGGATCCGTTTTGAACGTCTGGAAAAATGTCGAGCGATATGCGCGCGCGGGCGTCACCTCCGTCATTCACGGAAAATTCGAACATGAGGAAACCGAGGCGACGTTTTCGCGAACCACGTTGTTTAAGGGCGCGCAGTACCTTGTCATTCGGGACAAGAAAGAAGCCGCGTATGTTTGCGGCTACATCGCCCATGGGGGCGACAAAGCCGATTTCATGAGGCGCTTCTCGAAAGCCGTGTCTGCGGGCTTCGATCCGGATCTTCATCTGAGCCGAATCGGACTGGCGAATCAAACCACGATGCTGAGCTCGGAATCGCTGGAAATCGCGGAAATGCTACGGCTGGCCATGAGCCGCCGCCACAGCGAAGACGAGTTGCCGACCCACTTCTATTCGTTCGATACGATTTGCAGCGCGACGCAGGATCGCCAGGATGCCGTCCGCCAGCTCGAAAAGGAGAAGCTGGACCTGATGATCGTGATCGGCGGCTACAACAGCAGCAACACCAATAACCTCACGAAGATCGCGAACGGCTTCACCCGAACCTACCACATTGAAGATGCGGCCGCCCTTTTGAGCGCAGACGAAATTCGGCATAAGCCCGGAGGAGTTCGGGAAGAGATGGTTACCCGCAACTGGCTCCCTCCAGCCGCGCGGGTCATCGGGATTACCGCCGGCGCCTCAACGCCGAACAATCAGATCGGAGAAACCATCGAACGGATCCTGAGCTTTCGCGGTACAATGGACCTGGTCGATTTAATAGGAGTGTACTAGTACGTGGCTTACGATCCCAAAAAAGCAAATCCGACACTGATCATTCCCGAGGCCCCGGCCAAAATCACGCGGAAGAAAAAGAAGCCAAAGGAGATAGCTGTAGTTATTCCCGATAACTGCACGGGTTGTGAGGCTTGCATCAGCTTCTGCCCGGTGGACTGCATCGAGCATACGCCGCGCGACGCTTCGAACGGCATCAACGTCATCATCCCGAACGTGCAGATTCGATTTGATGAGTGCATTGGTTGCAAGATTTGCGTTAACGTTTGCGAGAGAATGGCCTGGGATGCAATCGAGATGTGGCCGACCGAGCGCGTCGAGGAATTCTTCGAAATCAAGATCCACGACAAGTACGAAGACGCGGTGAAGGCCTACGAACCGGATAAGAATTAGCGGTCAATTCCTGCTTCCAATCGCCTTCATCAATACTTCCCCGTGAAACCTGCCGTTTTCGATAAAGACCTCGCCGTTGAGTCGTCCGCCGACGACTGAACCTGCGAGATAAACACCGGGCACGTTCGTCTCGAAGGTTTGCGGATCGTATTGCGGGCGAAGCGTATCGCCATCGTATTGAACGCCGAGCTGGTCAAAGAACACCATGGTGGGGTGGTACCCGGTCAGCGCGAACACCTGTTGGGCGGGTACCTCTCGTGCGCTGCCGTTTTGCGCCACCTTCACGTGGTCTTTCGTGATCTCCAGGACCCGTGCATTCATATAGGCTGCGATTTCGCCCTTCTTGAATCGATTCTCGATGTCAGGCCTTATCCAGTATTTCACTGTCTGTCCCAGCGACGCTCCACGATGAACTACCGAAACCCGCGCGCCGCCTCTGAAGAGATCCAGCGCTGCCTCGACGGCCGAATTCTTTCCACCAATCACAGCCACGTCACGATCGTAGAACGGATGAGCTTCCAGTTCGGGTTGTCGTAATGTCCGATCGACAGTACGACGTTATGGGCCTCATATACGGACGCCGTCGTGTTAATCCGGAAGCGGTGTGCCTCCACCCTTTCGATGCGAAGAACTTCCTCGTATTGATGTACGTCGAGTTTGTACATTCCGGCAACCTTCCGGTAATACTTGAGCGCTTCGTTGCGTGACGGCTTTTCACGCTCGGAAACCAGGGGAATGTTGCCGATCTCGAGCAACTCCGGGGTTGTGAAGAAAATAATCTGGGTGGGAAAGTGCAAAATCGAATTTGTGATGCCTCCTTTTTCCAGCACCACGCAACTCAGCTCGTACTTTTTGGCTTCAATTGCGCACGCAAGCCCCGAAGGCCCGGCTCCTACAACAACGACGTCAAACACTCTCTTACTCATTACGCTTCCAGATAATTCCCTTCCGCCACGACATCCGCGGTCGACGTCAGTTTCAGGCGGCCGTTCTCGGGCCATTCGACGATGATCTTACCAGCTTTCGTATGCACGGTGACCTGTCGCCCGGTCTTCTTATTGAGAATCGATGCCACCGTGGCCCCGCATGACCCGGTGCCCGATGCGTAGGTCTTGCCCACTCCGCGTTCCCAGAATGCCACCTCAATTTCACTCTCGTTCAACACGTGAATGAATTCCACATTCGTGCGGTTCGGAAAGGCGGAATGGCGTTCAAGCAGCGGACCGAGCTTTTCTACATATGAATCATTCAGCTCATCCACGAAAACCGAGCAATGTGGATTACCCGTCGAGCACGCCGTGATGGCAACGATCTCGCCATTGGAGCGCAGGGGATAATTCACCACCCGCTCCATCGGCTCCTGCGGCACAAAAGGAATTTCCTGCGGCGTAAGGCCAGGCTCGCCCATGTCGGCTGAATATTGTTGTCCTGCCCGGCGCAACCTGTAGATACCGGAAATGGTCACCAGCTTCAGTTCGTCCGAGGGCCAGCGCCCCGACTCGTTCAGGTAAGCTGCCACACAGCGCAAACCGTTTCCCGAACATTCCGCTTCGCTACCGTCGCGGTTGAAGATTCGGACGTTGAAGACATCCTTTTCCCGAGTCCATAAAATCAGGCCGTCGGCTCCCACTCCGAAATTGCGATGACAGATACGTCTTGCCAGATCTGGATAGTCCGGCGGAATCCGGGGCGTTTGCTCGACTAGAATGAAATCGTTGCCGAGCGCGTGAGTTTTGATGAACGGAATCATGCCCGCCGTTCCTCGTCGTCGCTGTGTTCGGTCGCTGTGATTACTTGAACAGAGTCGCGCGCTGTTGTGCCGGTTTCGACCTGGCTGATTTCCGGCACTTCAGAAAGACGCTGGATGATCTTCAGGTTGGTCTCGCGAGGAATGTGAAGATTGAACCAAACGCGGTAATGTCCGGACTTCTTTTTGAAGTTGAAGCTTACGGCCGAGACAGAGCATTCCTGAAGGACTCTGTTGATGGAGGCAAGCGCCTCATTGAGATGGGTTACTACCAGCGTGTAGCTGTAGGCCTTGCGCCCCTGAATCTTGTCTTCGACGAAGCCAAGGAAGTAGAGCGTAACGAGGCTCATCGCCGTCGTGAAGATCGCGACTGAGTACATGCCGGATCCAAGCGCCATTCCCACACCCGCTACAACCCAGATGGTTGCCGCCGTCGTAAGCCCGAGCACGAAGCCATGGGAATGCAGAACGGCGCCCGCTCCGAGGAATCCAATTCCCGAAATAATTTGCGCCGCAATTCGCGTGGGATCTCCGCCGAGGACTTCAGCCACTCTAGTTGAAATGCTCATGAACAGTGTCGATCCCAGGCAGATTAGAATGTTGGTTCGCAGGCCTGCAGGCTTGTCGCGGAGCTCGCGCTCCAGGCCGATGACGCCACCCAGAACTGCGGCCAGCAAAAGCTTGAGTGCAATTGACGGTTCCCACATTGACAGCTATCTCGGTTTAATTCGATTCACAATCACCGCAAAGGCGCTAAAAATGAACGTGGCGAGTAACCCGCCCTCAGGACCGTAGTCCCCGCCGAGAATAGTGTCGCTTCCAGCGATGCCCGTCGTCCAGAGCGAAGCAATGTCTATTCCCGATAATGAAAATCCCAGAACGAAGCCGATGCCAACGTTCCAGCCTACATGAGAAACCACAACGACCCCGTCCTGACATACGCGAGCGACAATAATATCCCGGCGAGAATCGTGTTCGTAGTGCCCAGTAGCGACGCATTCGGATTGTTCAGATGCACCAGGCCAAAGATCGAGGACATGACCAGCACGGCCGGCCACATCCCGACACCATCCATCAGCACCCGAAGCGGAAAACTGCGGAACATCAATTCTTCATTGGCCGCGGCAACAAGCAACACACCCAGAGTGGTCGCTAACGTTGAAACCGGCACCTGTCCTGCCGTCCAGGAAATCTTTACAAAACCGAAGGCGTAGCACCCGGTTACAAGGACCGCCAGCATCCCGGCCGCCAGTGCGAGACCCATCGCCAAATCACGGCGCCAGTGCGGAAGAAATCCTACACCAAAAGTCTTCAGAGGGCGGCCGTCTGTAAAGCGGACCGCCAGCAATAGAGCACCCACTGCCGGGATGAACAGCGCACACTCGTTGAGAACGAGCAGCGTCAGTTGATTCTCGGGCAGATTGCTTCGGACGTAAATTGCAGTCAGCCCGATCCCCGCCGCCACCCAGATGATCAGGAACAGGACAACATAGGCGGCGAACTTCCAGCCAGAGCGGAGTTCGTGGTTCGCGTTGAGGAAAATGTTCAAAGGTATTTCTTCAGCAACAGTTCCAGCTTCGCGTTCGTGTTTTCAGGAGCCTTCTTCAGGTCGGTAATGAACGCGTATTGAAGGGCATGCTGACACTTGCAGGTGCGCTCGATCGGAAGGCGCTTTACCGCCGCGCGAATAATCTTCTGCGCATTCTCACCATTCTTTTTCAGATTTGCGATGACGTCCGCCACGGTAACGGCGTCGTGCTGTGGATGCCAGCAATCATAGTCGGTGACGAAAGCGATCGTCGTATAGCAGATCTCGGCTTCCCGGGCGAGTTTCGCTTCCTGAAGGTTGGTCATTCCAATGAGGTCCATTCCCCAGCCCCGGTAGACATTGGATTCCGCCCTCGTCGAGAACTGCGGTCCTTCCATGCAGACGTACGTGCCGCCTCGTTTGATTCGAACGTCGGCGTCCTGTCCCGCCCGCTGGATGACGTCGGCGAGCAGGCCGCAAACGGGATCCGCGAAACTGACATGCGCGACGAGGCCATCGCCGAAGAACGTCGAGATACGAGTCCTGGTCCGATCGTAAAACTGATCGGGCAAAACGATATCCAGCGGCTTCAACTCTTCTTTGAGCGAACCGACAGCGCTTGCCGAAAGAACCCACTCCACGCCCAGCTTTTTGAATCCGTAGATATTCGCGCGGAAATTGAGCTCGGAAGGCGAGATCGTATGATTGCGATGATGCCGCGCCAGAAAAACCACGCGCCTGCCTTCTAGAGTTCCCGTCCGATACAAGTCGGAAGCCTTCCCGAATGGGGTTTCGACTTCCACTTCCTGGATGGATGTCAGTCCCTCCATCTGATAGAGGCCACTGCCGCCTATGATTCCGATCCGGATTTCATCCGCCATGTTCCACCAGCTCGAGTAACACTCCGTGTGTTGAAGAAGGATGAATAAATGCCGTGCGCGTATTGTGCGCGCCGCGCCGTGGCTTGGAGTCGATCAGGCGTGCTCCCGATGCCTTCACACGTTCCAGCGCTTCTTCGATATTGTCGACTCGCACCGCGATATGGTGAAGACCCTCGCCATGTCTGGACATGAATTTTTCGATAGGGGAATCCGGCTGGATGGATTCAAGCAGTTCAATATAGCTTTCTCCGATTTTAAGCATCGCCAGGCGCACGCCCTGCTCATCCACCTGGTCGTAGCCGGCGACTGTCAGGCCCAGAGCCTGTTCATAGACTTGTGCGGCTTCTGCAATCGACTTTACCGCGATTCCAATGTGATCGATTTTCATCAATCCTTCGCTCCCCGGATTGGCATTCCAGGACCTCCCGAATGTCGAGCTTTTTATAATTTGTTCAACTACTGAATAAGGATCCTGCCGGCGTTCCGCAATCTCATCCACCACTCGGTTCAGTTCACCGTTTGGAAACACTTTCTGTACGGCCGTGTTCACAAGCCGCTCTTCGAGCAGAGTCATTAGTCTTTGCCTCGCGGCTTCCCGCTTCTTTTGAATCCGATGGGAGGAAGTCCGGAAGAATTCCTGACATCGGCCGACAGTCTCGACGAGTTCCTCGATTCCCTCACCTTTCGTGGCGGAAGTCTTTACGATCGGCGGCTGCCATCCGCCAGCGCGGTGGGCGAGTGAAAGCATGGCGAGAACGGCACGTTCCGTCTTGTCAACGCCCGGCCGATCGCATTTGTTAATGACGA
>QHXD01000825.1 GCA_003223895.1 Acidobacteriota bacterium | reverse complement strand
ACCTGTCGCCGCGGCTGTAATCGCCAGCTCGATCGTTTCAAGGTCGCGCATTTCGCCGACGAGGATGATGTCCGGGTCTTCGCGCAGTGCGCCGCGCAACGCCGCCGCGAATGATTTTGTATGGAGGCCCACTTCCCGGTGGTTCACAAGGCAGCTCTGGCTCTGGTGCACGAATTCGATAGGATCCTCGACCGTAATGATGTGGTCCTTCCGGTTCTTGTTCGCATGGTCGACGATGGCCGCGAGCGTCGTCGACTTGCCGCTTCCTGTGGGACCGGTGACAAGCACCAGTCCTTTGTGAAGAGCCGCGAACTTTTTCATGATAGGCGGCAGGTTGAGCTGCTCGGCCGTAAGAACGGTGGACGGAATCTGCCGGAACACGGCAGCAACACCGTACTTTTGATTGAAGAAATTGGCGCGATACCGAGCTACGCCGGGAATTTCATAACCGAAATCGACGTCGCCGGTTTCTTCGAAAACCTTGACTTTGTATTCCGGGGCGATCTCGTAGAGCATCGCCTTGAGATCATCATTTTCCAGGGCTGGGAACTTGACCCGCTCCATCTCACCACGAACGCGCAGAATGGGTTGCGAACCCGATGCAAGGTGCAAGTCTGATGCACCCGTTTCGTTCATCAGGTTGAAAAATGCGTCAATTTTCGCCATGTCTCCTCCCGAAGCACGTTGTTTCGTTATTATAATCAAGTGTCATGAGTCAGCTTCCCGTTGGCGCCCAAGCTCCTGATTTCGCAATTACTGGTCTTGACGGTCGGTCCCATCGCCTGACGGAGGCGCTGAAAAGCGGCCCCCTCGTGCTCGCCTTCTATAAGGTGGACTGTCCTACGAGCCAGTTCACCTTTCCCTTTATTCAACAGATTGTTAGCCAGGCCGGGAAGGACAAATCCTGGACGATTTGGGGCATCTCCCAGGACGATGCCCAGGAAACGCGTAGTTTCGCCGAACGACTCGGGATTACGTTCGACATGCTCCTGGACGACCATCCCTACGCCGTTTCTTCAGCCTACGGGCTGGAATTTGTCCCAGCCATATTTATCGTTGAGCCCGGCGGGACTATTAGTCTCAGCGACTTCGGCTTTACCAAGAACAGCCTCAACCAGATCGCCGGTTTCGACCGTTTTCCCCCCAATGACGGCCTTCCGGCCTTCCGACCTGGCTGAAGATCAAAGAGTTAGCGTCCGTGTGACGCGTCCCTGATTTCCCTAAAGCTCCTTAACTATATCGCCGATGTATGAGATGCACGTGTGTGCTTTATTAGATGCTTGACCGTACATTTCTCTTCACAGATATAGAAGGCAGTACAACGCTATGGGAACGTTTTCCCGAGCGGATGCGGGGTGCCCTGGCCCGGCACGACGGCCTTTTGCACGCTGTTATCGAGGAATATGGCGGCAAGGTGTTCAAAACGGTCGGAGATTCGTTTTGTGCGGTTTTTGCGACCCCCGCCGGTGCCGTTTCGGCGGCCGCCGCCGCTCAGCACAGGATTGGGGCCGAAGCATGGGAGGAAATTGACGGGGTCATTCGCGTACGAATGGCCATCCATACAGGCCCCGCCGAAGAACGCGACGGCGACTACTTCGGCCAATCGCTCAATCGAGTCGCACGAATGCTGGCAGCGGCCCACGGCGGCCAGATCGTTCTTTCGAAGATTGCTGCGGATCAGATAGGTGATGCTCTGCCGGCACCGGCGAAGCTGACCGACCTCGGAGAGCACCGCCTTCGGGATCTCGTCCATCCGGAGCATATCTTCCAATACAGCGAGCCCGGACTGTCCGAGGAATTTCCTCTTCTGCGTTCGCTGAGCGCTTTTGCAAACAATCTTCCGGAACAACTGACGACTTTTATCGGCCGGGAAACCGAAATGGCCGAAGTCAAACACCTTCTGTCGCGATCGCGGTTACTGACGCTGTCCGGATCCGGGGGAAGCGGCAAGACACGCCTTGCATTGCAGGCGGCCGCCGAATCTGTGGACCGCTTCACCAACGGCGTCTGGTTCGTCGATGTGGCCACCGTTCTGGAGCCGGATCTTCTCCCCAGTGCAGTAGCGGCAGCGCTCCGGCTGCGCGAGCAGTCCGGTCAAACGATGTTTGATACGCTCGCCGGTTTTCTTCGCGGCAAACGGCTGCTCCTGATTCTCGACAATTGCGAGCAGATCGTCAGTGCGTGCGCGGCTCTCGCCGAGAAACTGCTCAAAACCTGCCCCGATCTCCAGATTCTTGCGACCAGCCGAGAAGGTCTGGGCATTGGCGGCGAGTTGACCTGGCGCGTCCCATCTCTGCCGACTCCATCCAACCAGGATCTGAATTCGTTCGAGAAGACAGCGGCAAACCCGGCGGTCCGTTTATTCGTGGATCGAGCTGTTTCCGTAAAAATGCTCCCGCAGTCGTGAAGGTGTGCCAGCGGCTGGACGGAATACCACTGGCTATCGAACTTGCTGCGGCGCGCGTGAAGACGATTGCTCCCGAAGAGATCGCGCTGCGCCTCAGCGACAGGTTCCGCTTGCTCACCGGAGGAAGTCGAACGGCACTGCCGCGACATCAAACTCTTCGCGCGGCCATCGATTGGAGCTACCACCTGTTGGGTGGACTCGAAGGCATCCTGTTCCGGCGGCTTTCGCTGTTCTGCGGAAATTTTTCGATTGAGGCTGCAGAGGCCGTATCTGAAGACGAACAATTACCGGCCGGCGACGTCCTGGACTCCATCAGCAGGCTTGTGGACAAGTCGCTTTTGATTCCCGAGCATGCCGAGGAAACCGGACGTTACCGCATGCTCGAGACCATACGCGAGTACGCCTACGAGCGGCTTCAGGAAT
>QHXD01000824.1 GCA_003223895.1 Acidobacteriota bacterium | reverse complement strand
GCAAACTTCTGATGTACCACGGATGGGCTGATCAGGATATCGCGCCACGGGCTAGCGTGAACTATTACAAGAAATCCTTAACCGGCACGAAAGCACCCTCCGACTGGGTGCGTTTGTTTATGATGCCGGGCATGCAGCATTGCGGCGGAGGAGAAGGACCGAATAGCTTCGACCCTATGGCGGCGCTCGAACAGTGGGTCGAGAACGGCAAAGCGCCGGATCAGATCATTGCGTCGCACAGACAGCGCGATGGCACAGTCGATCGCACCCGTCCCTTGTGCCCATATCCGAAGGTCGCGAAATACAAAGGAAGCGGCAGTATTGATGATGCGGCTAGTTTCGTCTGTGGAACAGAATAGGCGTCACCGAAGACTACCGCAGTAATTCCTCGTCCATGAAAGCCGGCTGCGGCCAGTCGCGCGCATTCGGGCCGTATTTCAATTGGTACTGCTTATAGCGGGCCACGCTGGCGCGGCCGCACTCCGTCCAGATCGTCATGTAGCGATCGACGGCATCGGTTCCGACAATGAGAGGATTTGGACCGGTCGCTTTGCGGTTGCGGAGGGCCGCCAGTTTTTCTACCAGATTGCTGAGGAACGGATGGCTCTCCAGTACGACGTCGGCGCCGGCTCGCTTGACCGCCTGCTGAAACTTCACCAGCGAATTCTCATAAAACTCCCGCGCTGGCAAGTCCGCATTCCTGAAGCCCCACTGCGGACCGCCCCACATCATCGCGGTGTGGCTGACGCCGTCGGCTTTGACCGGAACGATGACGGAGATCGAACCCGGTGTGTGTCCAGGCGTGAACACGGTCGTCACAGTCACATCTCCTAATGTGACTTTATCTCCGTCGGTCACCACCATCTTTCACCGCGCCATCCCAATCCTGGCCAAACATGACGATTTTGGCACCGAATTTATCCTGCAGATATTTGGCGCCGCCGCCGTGATCCGCATGGGCATGCGTGACGATCACGATCTTGATCTCGGCGGGATTCAGTCCGACCTTGCTTATATTGGGAAGCAGACGCGGCTCGGTGTCGCCGGGATTGAGGGCGTCAATGAGCATGATCCCCTGGGAAGTCATGACCGCCCAAGCGCCGAGTTGTTGCAGCCCGACATAATAAAGGTTGTCGAAAACGCGCACGGGCTCGAAATCCGCGTCGGGCGCGCTCAGCCGCGACGCGCCGAAGAACATGCCGATCACGTCCCCGCCCAGTTGTGGATTGCTGCACAGCATCTGCTGAAACCACGGCCACTCCTTGCCTGCGGCCGCCTTCGCCTTATCGATATGCTCCTTTACCTGCTTCACGAGCACGGCTTGCGCCGCTCGCGGGTCGGCCTGGGCCGGCTGCGCCGGGGCCGCAGTTGACACCAGTCCGATCACCACCAGAGCAATGGTCATCTTTAAGCCTGTCGACATGTCGCCCCTCCATCTCTGAAAGACAATCAGATCGGCAAAATACAGCAATCCCGCCGAACTGACCACCTCCGCGCGCGGCTATTTTGCCGACGCCTTGCAGACGAAATTTGCGGCGTCGTCGGTGCTCCCGGTTCCTTTGTACGTAGCCACCAGCGGGTACTGGCACAGGCGTCGCGTACGAACGACCTTACCGTCATTGATTCGAGACACGACGATCTCCCCCGGCGGCTTTTTGTTCTCGACCCACTGCTCAAGGACCTTCAACGAATCGAATGTGCCGTGAGCTTCGCCGGCGCTGCAATGTGCCATGCCGGGCACCATGAACAGGCGGACTGAGTCCTTCGCCTTCTGGGTGCCCAGTTTGGCCACGACGTCTTTGTAATATTGGATGGCCCGATCCGGCGGAATGCTCGTGTCGCTCCATCCCTCATACAGGAGGAACTTGCCGCCGCGCCCGACGAATTTGCTGAGATCGGGATCCATGGCATTCACCACTCCGTTCTGAGGCGAATCGGCAAGGGCCACATCGGTGTCGAAATTGATGGGACGCTTTTTGGGATCCCAGTTCGCGTCCTTGAAAACGAAGTACCGGAAGAAATCATCGGCCAGCGCGAACGGTTTGGGTTCGGTAAAGCGGTACCAGGTGAGTTCGCTTCCCGGATAGGGAGGCGGGAAGATCTGCTTGCCGGTGCGGGGATTCTTCGGTCCGGCATAGATCTTGCGGACCGTCTCCATCTGCGGGGCGGTCAGGCAATTGGGTCCGGCTCCGGCTTTGCATTGGAGGGCCGTCAGATCGACTTTGCATTGCCTGGGATCTTCGAGCACACCGTCCTTGATTCCATCGAGGAGGTCGCATTGCTGCAGCACCGCATTGTGGAGCACTTTGTATTTATCCGGCGGGATATTGCTGGCCTCGTCCTGATGAGCGGCATACCAGGCCCACATCTGCCAGAACACATGGTTGGATTTGTTGGAAAAGCCAGTTATCGCAATGCCGTTGTAATCTTCGGGGTAGCGTTGCAGTTCAGCCTGCGCATACTGCGCGCCCGTCCCGCATCCATCCATGTAAGAAAACTTCGGCCCATTGCCGTAAAACGCCGCAATTACGGCTTTGGCTTTTACGGTCGTTTCATGGAACGAGCGGTAGGCGAAGTCAATCACCTGCTCTTGATGGGCGATCGCGTAACTGGAGTCTCCTTGATGTCCGGTGTCGCTTGCAGCTGTGGCATAACCCTGCCGCAGAGAAGCAGCCAACGCGTTGAAGGGAATGGCTCCGCCCATGCCAGCGGTTCCGTTCCCTTGAAACCTGCCGTTCCAGCCTTCGGCCGGCATCCATACTTCGGCCCGGATATCGGAGTCGCTGCTCGGTTTCAGCGTCAGCGCCACACGGCAAAACGGCGGCAGGTTCTTGAAATCCGCGGCATTCCCGGAAGGTGGTGTAAACGCGCCCGCGGCGACAGTACGAGCCGATGCAACGGCCGCATTCGGCAGGCTCAGAGAGACCAGACTTTCGCACGGAACAGCCGCGTCAAGAACCTGACCCGAAGCCAACCAACTGAAGACCACCACCGCGAACAGTATCGCGATCGTTTTGCTTTTGAGCATGATTTACCTCCTCGTGCTGGTCGGTGTCAGAAGTTCAAGCGGGCATTGATTGTGAATCTTCGACCGCTGAGGCCGTCGTAATTCGGCCGAAGTTGTTGGAGTCGATGTTCAGATCCGGATTTCCGAAAATCGGATGGTTCAGCACGTTCACGGCATCCAGGCGGAACTCAAATTCCCTGGTCTCCGTAAATCACCAATTGTCGAATTGAACAGCGGGCCAAGATAACAAGGCAGCCGGACGGTGTCAAATGGAGACCTTTCC
>QHXD01000049.1:5359-15590 GCA_003223895.1 Acidobacteriota bacterium | reverse complement strand
TTGAGTTCCGCTAACAGTCTTAAAGCTTCCAAAGGGGTCATGCTGTCGAGATCTATCCCGCGCAGAGCAATCCGAAGCTCTTCTTCCAAAGCGGTAAAAAGGGACAGCTGATTGACGATTATTTTGGGTTTTCGTCTGGCTCGGACAGTCAGATTATCGGATAACTCATGTTCATTTTCCTCATGTTTTTTGAGGATTTCTCGCGCCCGCTGGGTGACGCCCCCCGGAATTCCCGCAAGCCTAGCCACTTCAATACCATAGCTCCGGTTCGCCGGTCCTTTTTCGACCGTCCGCAGGAAAATGATACGGTCGTGGGCCTCCTTTACGGCGACATGGTAATTCCGGATTCCGGAAAGGAGGTCGGCAAGCTCCGTCAGCTCGTGGTAATGGGTGGCGAAGAGCGTTTTGGCCCGGATCGAGGCCTGAATGTGCTCGATTACCGCCCAGGCGATCGAAAGACCATCAAAGGTCGCGGTACCCCGTCCGATCTCGTCCAGGATGATCAGACTTCGCGCTGTCGCCGAATTCAGGATGATTGCCGTCTCGGTCATTTCGACCATGAAAGTCGAACGGCCGCGTGCCAGATTGTCGGACGCGCCTATTCTCGTAAAGATCCGGTCCACGATGGGAAATCGCAATAACTGTGCCGGCACAAACGATCCCATCTGCGCGAGAATGACGAGCAACGCGTTCTGCCTCAGAAATGTCGACTTGCCCCCCATGTTCGGCCCGGTCACGATAAGAATCTGATCGGTGGAATCGTTCATGAACAGATCGTTGGGCACGAAGCGGTCGGCGCGATGCTCTTCGGCCAGAGCCTCGATGACCGGATGGCGTCCCTTCCGAACGACCACCTCATCATTAGCCGATATCTGCGGCCTCGAATAGCCGAAGCGTTGCGCGGTGGCCGCAAACCCCGTCAGCACGTCGAACTCGGCGATCACGGCTGCCGTCTGGCGGATGCGTCGCGCCTGTTCCGCGATGTGGTTTCGAATCTTCTGAAAGAGATTCTTCTCGATCTCGAGAATCTTCTCTTCGGCCGTCAGGATCTTCTCTTCGTATTCCTTCAGTTCCGGCGTGACGAATCGCTCGGCGCCAACCAGGGTTTGTTTGCGGTCGTAATCTTTCGGGACCAGATGCATATTCGCCTTGGATACTTCGATGTAATAACCGAAGACCTTGTTGAAGCGCACCTTCAACGATCCAATGCCGGTGCGTTCGCGCTCGCGCGCTTCGACGGATGCCAGATAGGTCTTGCTGTTTCTCGAAAGCGAGCGGAGATCGTCCAGTTCAAGATGATAGCCCTGGCGAATAACACCGCCATCGGCCAGCACGAAAGGCGGATCGTCGCTGATGGCTTTGTTGAGCAGGTCGCCGAGGTCTTCGAGAAGATCCATCCGCGACCGAAGCTGCAGGAAACGGCTGGCCTTCAATCCTTCGAGCGCTGCTGCGATGGCGGGAAGCCGCCCGATCGAGCCGCGCAGCGACGTCAGTTCTCGCGGGCTTGCCGTGCCGATGGTGATTTTGCCCAACAGGCGTTCCAGATCGAACATGCCTTCAAAAGAGCCGCGCGCGGCCTCGAGAACCATCGCGGAGCCGGCAAGCTCGCTGACCGCGTCGAGCCGCGATTCGATCTCCTTTGGATCGATCGAAGGGCGGACGAGCCAGTTTCGCAGGAGGCGCGCTCCCATCCCCGTACGCGTTCGATTGATTACGGTCAGGAGTGTGTCCCTGGTGTCGCCGCTTGACGATTCGAACAGTTCGAGGTTCCGGATGGTCGATGCGTCCAGCATCAGGTAGTCGGCCGCCTCGGAATATGTCAGTCCGGTAATGTGCTCGAGCGTCGTCTTCTGCGTCTGCCGGACGTAGTGAATCATGGCGCCCGATGCTCCGACCGCCGCCGCCTTGTCCGCAAGGCCGAAGCCGTCGAGCGTCGCCGTGCCCAACTGGTCGCGCAGAACGCGCGAGGCATAATCGGGATCGAACAGCCAGTCTTCCATCGGCGTCTTTGCGATTCCGTCGAATTTGTGCGCGGCTTCCTTGAGTTTTTCGGGAAACAGAACTTCGGTTGGAGCGAAATGCTCGATGTCCAGGAGAAGCCGGCTCCAACGATCCGGACCGGAAAACTGAGAAGCGCGAAGCTCGCCGGTCGAGATGTCGAGAAGGGCGGAACCGAGCTGGTCGTCACGGTCGGTGATGGCAAGCAGGAAATTGTTTTCGCCGGGCGCCAGAATGTTCGTGTCGGTGACGGTCCCCGGTGTGATTATCCGCGTGACCTCCCGCTTTACGAGCTTGACACCTTTCTGCGCGGCCTCCACCTGGTCGCAGATAGCGACCTTGTAACCCTTGCGAAGCAGCCGCGCGATATAGCCGTCCGCCGCGTGGTAGGGTACCCCGCACATCGGCACGGAATTCTCGCGGTCCTTGTTACGCGCGGTTAGTGTGATTTCGAGTTCACGCGAGGCCGTGACGGCATCTTCGAAAAACAGCTCGTAGAAATCGCCCAGGCGGAACAGGAGCAGGGCGTCCGGTGTCTCCTGCTTTACGGCATGGTACTGCCGCATCATGGGCGTGAGGTCTTGGTCTTGCATTTGTGTCAGGTGAGCTCTTAGCCGCGAATTACGCGAATGACGCGAACGGGCGCATTAATAAATCGTTTGAGCGCCCGTTCGCGTCATTCGCGTAATTCGCGGCTAAGAAACGTGTCACAGAGGGTTTCTATCCGAAAAAGACCGACGCGTCATCAAAAACTTTGGGATCGAGCAGCTTCTGATTGAGCGCCTCTTCGATTGGCACGGCCACGATTTCCGTGCCGCGGAGGGAAGCCATGTAACCGAATTGTTTTTCGCGGATCAGCTCGACGGCTTTGATACCGAACCGGGTTGCAAGAACCCGGTCGTAGGCTGTCGGCGTGCCGCCGCGCTGGACGTGGCCGAGAACGGTCACCCGGGTTTCGATTCCGGTCTTGTGTTCGATCTGTTTTCCAAGCCAGTCCCCAATTCCGCCAAGCTGGGCGTGACCGAACTCATCGACGTGGCCGCCTTTCGTGAGAACCTGATGGGTTTCGTCGGGCGTAGCGCCTTCGGCAACCACAACGATGGCAAACTCGCGGCCCCGGTCGATGCGCTTGCGAATCAGCGCACAGACGTCATCCACGTTGAATTTCTTTTCTGGAACCAGGATGCAGTCCGCTCCGCCGGCCATGCCGGAATGCGTGGCGATCCAGCCGGCGTGACGTCCCATCACTTCGACCACCATGACGCGCTTGTGAGACTCCGCCGTCGTGTGCAGACGGTCAATGGCTTCCGTGACGATCTGCACGGCCGTGTCGAAACCGAACGTGTAATCGGTACCGGCGAGGTCGTTGTCGATCGTCTTTGGAACGCCAACGATCGGATAGCCTTCCTGTTTGAAAAGTTTGTGCGCGACACCGAGTGTGTCCTCGCCTCCAACGGCAACCAGGCTGTTCAAGCCAAACTTTTGCCAATTGCTCTTAAGCTTCTGAACTTGCTCCACTTGCTTGAACGGATTTGTCCGGGACGTACCAAGGATTGTTCCGCCTCGCGGAAGGATGCCCGACACGGAGAAGTACGTGAGCGGTTCGACGAATCCCTGAACCAGGCCGGCCCAGCCATTCTTGATGCCCAAGACGTCATTGCCGAGAGCGAGAGAGCGACGAACAACGGCACGGATGACTGCGTTCAATCCCGGGCAGTCGCCACCGCCCGTCAGAATCCCGATTTTCTCCATGGGTGTGTTCTCCTCCGTCCTTATAATAAGGCATGCGCATTTTGGCGGTCGACACGAGTTCCGTGCGCGGAAGCGTTTGTGTCGTCGACGGCCCAGAAAATGTAGGAGAAATCCGGCTCGCTTCCTCGATGCAACATTCCGAACGGCTGTTCCGTTCCGTCGACTTTCTTTTTCAGCATCTGCCGTTCAAGCTCGCAGACATTGATCTCTTTGCTGCCGCCCGGGGTCCGGGCTCGTTTACAGGATTGCGTATCGGGTTGGCGGCGATGGAAGGTTTCGTTGCGGCTCACGGCAAGCGCGGAGCAGGGGTCACAACGCTCGAAGCCCTGGCCTGGAAAGCCGGAATTCACGATGCGCTGATTGTTCCAACGATCGATGCCCGGCGCGGAGAAGTGTACGGTGCCGTCTATCGCCGGACGGAGGATACTCTTGTTGAAGAGCGTCCCGCTGTCGTGCTAAAACCCGCCGAGTGGTTCGCGTCGTTGCCCCGCCAGAGCCTGGTTTTTTGTGGTGACGGGGCGCTTCGTTATCAATCGGAGATCGACGAAACGCCCGGATGGAGCGTCCATTCCATGGATCTCTATCTGGCTTCGACGATTGCGGAACTGGCGGCCGCTCCGAGCTGCGGGCCGTTGAAACCTCTGTACGTGCGCAAGACCGACGCGGAGATTGCTCGTGAAAGCATTGGAAGTCCGAATTCGTAAAGTCCGAAAAAGCGACGTCGATCGGATTGTCGATATCGAGCGGTCCTGGCACCACCTCTCCCATTGGTCGATCGACAGCTACTACCGCCTTCTGAACGACGACAGCTTCACTTCCAGCTTTGTCGCCGAACTGGAAGAGGAAAGCGGATCGAACAGCATTGTGGGATTTGTCATTTTCCACATCGCTGCGGATGTTTCCGAGATCTACAATATAGCTGTCGAAAACGGTCATGCGCGATCCGGCATCGGCAAACAATTGATGACAGCGGCCATCGAGGAGTCGGCCCGGCGCAAAGCCCGCAAGGTCATTCTCGAAGTGCGAAAATCCAATAATCCGGCCATTAATTTCTATCTCGGATTCACGTTCAAGATCGCCGGCGAGCGGAAGAGTTACTACTCGAACCCGATCGAAGACGCATACGTCATGGAACTCGACATTTCGGATTGAACTCGCGGCAAAGCGTGTGCTACGGTGGCCTTAGGCGGGAAAAATATCCATTACCTAGGAGGAACGCGATGATGAAGGAGGAGGAGATCAAGGAGCACTTGATGTCCGCGAACCCGGAATTTCGCCGTCTGGTCGGTGAGCATAAACAGTACGCGGACAAACTCGAGCAACTGCATGCGAAGCATCACATGTCTGAGCAGGATCATCTCGATGAAGTCACGCTGAAAAAGAAGAAGCTCCAGCTTAAAGACCAGATGAACTCCATGATCCAAAAGTTCCGGAACGAACCGAGTCATCAGCATACTTAGAGTCCTGCCTTTGTGCCTTTGTGTCTTGGTGTTTTGAATCACTAAGACACGAAGACACAAAGGCACAAAGAACGCCTCTCGCGCCTTCCTTGTAGAATCGCATTCATGATTGTCAAAGACGCGTTTATCTTCCTGCTGCCTCTACTGGCAGCGGCTGCAATAAGCTTCTGGCTGGCCTGGGCTGCAGCGGGGATTTTCCTGCTCTTGCTTGCGGTTTTTGTGGCATTCTTTTTCCGGAATCCCAAGCGTTCAATCCCGCCGGATCCTCGAATCATCGTATCGCCGGCGGACGGACGCGTCGTAAACGTCGAACGCGTCGGCAGCATAACGAAGCTCAGCATTTTTCTTTCGATCTTCGATGTTCACGTGAATCGAAGTCCGATGCGAGGCCGCATCGAGGCCATGGAATACAGGCCCGGCAAATTCAGGGCGGCTTTTAATCATGCGGCCAGCGTCGAGAATGAGCGGAATATCATCACGGTCGCCCAGGGAAACCTGAAACTGGTCTTTACTCAAGTTGCAGGACTTGTTGCCCGCCGAATTGTATGCTGGAAGAAGAAAGGGGATCCCGTCGAGAAAGGCGAACTCATCGGTTTGATTCGTTTTGGTTCGCGAGTCGACGTCTTGTTCCCGGCTGGAACCGAGGCTACAGTGGAAACCGGGATGCGGGTCCGAGGCGGATCGACGCCGATCGGAGTGATCAAAGAGACCTCATGACAGAAAAACGCCAACGCCGACGCATACGCATTCGAGACCGGGCACGGATTCAGAGCGGCCTTTCCATTGTTCCCAGCCTGTTCACCGTTGGGAATATTTTTTGCGGCTACTATGCCGTGATCGCGACCCTGCGCGCGAACTACGACTACGCGGCGATCGCCATTGGTGTGGGCATGGTGTTGGACATGATGGATGGCCGCATCGCTCGCCTGACACAAACGGACAGCGACTTCGGCATCCAACTGGACTCCCTGGCCGATCTGGTCACGTTTGGAGTCGCACCCGCGATGCTGGCTTTCAAGTGGGGTTTGAGCTCCACCGCCGGTCTCGAGGCGAACATCGTCCAGCACGTGAACCAGCTTGGCTGGCTCTCCACGTTCGCGTTTCTCGTGTGCGGAGCGCTTCGCCTGGCCCGATTCAACATTCAAACGAAGAAGCCACCGGAGGCGGGCTCCAGGCGCTACTTCGTCGGCCTGCCGATTCCCATGGGCGCCGGCATGATTGCCGCTGTCGTCCATTTCTTCAAAACGCCCGTTCTGCTCGTGGGATCGGCGCTCCTGTGGTCCCTGCTGATTCTTCTGATCGCCTTTCTGATGATCAGTACGGTTCGTTACGCCAGTTTCAAAGAGTTTGATGTGAAGAAGCCACGGCCCCGTATCGTGCTTTTTTGTACGGCGATGCTGATCGCCCTCGTTATTTTCTATTCGGAAGTTGTGCTTCTCGTTCTCGCGACGATCTATCTTTGTTCCGGACTCGTCACCAAACTCATTCCATTGGCGTCCAGATTCGCCCACACGGTGCGGAAAGTCAAAGTCGAAGAGCCGAGAGTCGTAGGTTGGCATGCATGAACAACGCCTTCGAAAAGCTCCCCATATAGCCATCATTGGATCGACATCTCCCGTCGGCAAAGAACTTCGTCAGATGATCGAGGACGCCGGTTTTCCCATGGGCCGGCTGGCCCTGCTCGAGACGGAAGAGTACGCCGGCCTGCTCCAGGAATTTGCGGGCGAGATTCAGATCGCGCAGGTGATTTCGCCGCGGTCTTTCGAAGATGTCGACATTGCGTTCTTCGCCTGCAGTCCGGAGATCATGCAGTCCTACATCGCCAGCGGCGCAACCTTTCCGGAGCTCACGATCGATCTGACCCAGGCTGGCGCCGATGGAACCGTTTACCTTCACGGCATTTCGGACTCCCGCCTGTTGAAATCCAAAGGCTACTTCGTGAATCCGCACCCGGCCGCGATTGTTCTGGCTCGAGTTCTGTCGGCCTTGCACAACACGTTTGGGCTGCAGACAGCGGCCGTCACGGTGCTCGAACCGGCGTCGGAGCGAGGCAACGCAGGCGTGGACGAGCTCCAGGAACAGACAGTAAACCTTCTGAACTTTCAGCAACTGGAAAGCAAGGTTTTTGCAGGTCAGCTTGCATTCAATGTTCTGCCGGAACGGGAAGCCGCTGAACGGGCGGAAAAACGAATACTCGAGCATCTGGCTGCAATCCTTGGCAAGACCTTCCCGAAGCCGATGATCACGGCGGTTCAGGCTCCGGTATTTCATTCCCATGCATTCTCAGTGTTTGTCCACCTCCTGGCCGCGCCCTCAGCCGTAGATCTGGCGGTGGAACTGGAACGCGCCGGAGTGAGCCTTGACGCGCATGCATCGCAGGTGTCGGTTGTTGGAAAGGATACCGTCCATGCCGGGATCCGGGCCGATGCGAACCATCAGGGAGCGTATTCGCTGTGGCTCGTGGCGGATAATATGCGTATAGCCGCATCGAACGCCATCCAGACGGCCGAACACATCATGCTGGCGCCGGCACTCGGTACATGATGCCAGGTGAGGTTCTCCGTCAGGGATTCGCGCGGGTGCATGGCCGGCTGGGCCTGATCTTCCTCGATCTTCTCTGGAAGGCGATCTGGTGTGCCGTCACGTTTGTCGCGCTTGCTTTGATCGCCGGCTGGTTCGGCTCCCAGCTGCAAAACATCCAATGGCAGGACACAGGTGTTCCGGCGCTGAATGGCCTGCTTGCCACCACGGCGCTGCGGCAGTTCCTGATCGCGCACGCGTCCGCAATCTTCTGGGCGCTGGTTTCCGTCTTGTGCTTGTCGGTAGGGCTCTGGTTCTTGCTAGAAGCGTTTTTCCGTTGGCGAATCGTAACAGGTCACCTCGTAGCCGCGGGCTTTACGCCCGCGTCCGATCAATTGAACGCGGGCATAAAGCCCGCGGCTACGAGCCTGACCTTTAAAACTTTCCTCACATCGGCGGTGATCAAGGCCGCAATTCTTTTCTCGGTGGCCTTCATCCTTTCCCTAATCGTCTTCGGACGATACCTGGCAACCCCGATGTCGCAATGGCGAATGCTTTGGCTTGAAACACGAGGGGCGACGGTCGCAGGTCTTATCGCTTTCATCGGCGTCGCCTTCCTACTCACAGTTCTTGATACGCTGTTAAGAAGCGACGCGGTTGAACTGCTGGGGGTGGACCTCATTCGGGTCAGCGGGGTGATAGGAACATTACTAATATTCGAAGCGATGATCGGTGTCTCGGTGTTGATCGTCATCGTTTCCGGTTTCCTGAGCGTATCGCGCGGGATTGAAGCGATCGTGATGATCTTTGTTTTAATTTTCGGAGTCATATTGCTGAACCTTTTTCACAGCTACCTTCTCCTCGTGAGGTTTTCAGCGGTTGATATAATGAGGCGCAATGTCGTCGGAATTTGAGACCATCCTCGTTCTTGATTTTGGCGGACAATACACACAGCTCATCGGCCGGAGGATTCGCGAAGCGCACGTCTATACGGAAATCCTGCCGTTCAACACACCGATCGAAACGCTGCGAAATTACAAACCCAAAGGCATCATCCTGGGTGGCGGTCCTGCGTCGGTCTACGAAGCAGGGGCGCCGCTTTGCGATCCCGAGCTTTTCCGGATGGGAATCCCGCTGCTTGGCATCTGCTATGGGATGCAGCTCATGGGCAAGGAACTGGGCGGCCGGGTGGAGCCCGCGTCCAGTCGTGAGTATGGCTCGCGCGAGCTTCAGTCAGTAAAGCCGTCGTGTTTGCTCAACGGCATGAGTCACGGCGACCGCATCCTGGAGGCACCGCCCGGATTCGAGATCACGGCCCGAACGGAAACCACGATCGCTGCGATGGAAAATCCCGCGGCCAAGGTATTTGGCGTCCAGTTCCATCCTGAGGTGACACACACGGAAAATGGCGACGCATTGCTGCGGCGATTCGTTTTCGATGTGTGCCGGTGCCGCGGCGACTGGACCATCGGATCGTTCATCGAAAGCACTGTCGAGCGGATTCGAAAACAGATCGCCAACGGCCGCGCGCTGTGCGCGATCAGCGGCGGAGTGGATTCCACCGTGGCGGCAACGCTCGTGTCGCGCGCGATCGGCGATCGGCTGGTCGGCGTCTTCGTCGATACGGGTCTGCTGAGAAAGAACGAGTACGAGAAGGTCCTCTCGATGCTCCAGAACAATCTGCATCTGAACGTGCGTGGCGTCGACGCTTCGGATCGATTCCTGAACATGCTGAGCGGTGTCACGGATCCTGAAAAGAAACGCAAACTCATCGGGAATGAATTCATACGCGTTTTCGAAGAAGAGGCCCAGCGAATCGGGTCGGTTGATGTTCTTGTGCAGGGCACGTTATATCCGGACGTGATTGAATCGGTGTCGGTCAAGGGACCGTCCCAGACGATCAAGTCGCATCACAATGTCGGCGGGTTGCCGGACCGGATGAAGCTGAAGCTGGTCGAACCATTGCGTGAGCTCTTCAAAGATGAGGTCCGGCGCGTGGGGCTCGAACTGGGTTTGCCTGAAGATATGGTCTGGCGTCAGCCGTTCCCCGGACCCGGCCTCGCGGTCCGGATCATGGGTGAGATCACCAGGGAAGGCATTCGCATGCTTCAGGAGGCCGACGACATTCTGGTCTCCGAAATCAAGAAGGCGGGGTTGTATCGCCAGATCTGGCAGTCGTTCGGCGTTCTGCTGCCGGTGAAGAGCGTCGGGGTGATGGGGGACGTAAGGACATACGAGCATACGCTCGCCATCCGTGCCGTCCACAGCACCGACGGCATGACGGCGGACTGGGTGCGCCTGCCTTATGATCTCATGGCCGTGATCTCCAATCGCATCGTGAACGAGGTGAAGGGAATCAACCGCGTCGTTTACGACATCACGTCGAAACCTCCAGCGACGATTGAATGGGAATAGATGAGCGGCCTTTCTTGTGCCTTTGTTTTTTTGACAAAGTTTTTGAGGGTTAGCGAAGATCGTGAGGCGAGGGTGTTCCCCTCCTG
>QHXD01000049.1:4669-5228 GCA_003223895.1 Acidobacteriota bacterium | reverse complement strand
CCCCTCCTGTCCCAGGAGGGGAACATCCCCGCCTGACAGTATTTGCGAAATCATATGTCGAACTTCGTTCATCTTCATCTCCACTCCGGCTTCAGCCTGCTCGATGGCGCGTGTGACCACGACGACATCGCCCAGACGGCGGCCAAATACAAGATGCCGGCTGTAGCGGTCACCGACCATGGAAACCTGTTCGGCGCGATCGGCTTTTATAACGCGGCACAGAAGGCCGGAGTCAAGCCGATCATCGGCTGCGAGATGTACATCGCGAAGACGAACCACCTCGATCGCGATCCCGCAGCGGGCCGGCCGAATCACCTGATCGTTCTTTGCGAAAATGAAACGGGATATCAAAACCTCATCAAGCTGGTGTCGAAGGGATACCTCGACGGTTTTTACTACAAGCCCCGCATCGACAAGGAGCTGCTTCGCCAGCACAGCCAGGGACTGATTGGCCTTTCCGCATGTTTGAACGGCGAAGTCTCTTCTAATCTTCTCGGCGGCCGCATCGAGCAGGCGGAAAAGGCGGCGGCCGAATATCAGGACATCTTTGGCAAGGACC
>QHXD01000049.1:0-4660 GCA_003223895.1 Acidobacteriota bacterium | reverse complement strand
GCAGCGCAAGATCATCCCGGACATGCTGCGGATTTCCGAGCGTACCGGCATCAAGGCGGTCGCCACCAACGACTGCCACTACATGCACCAGGACGATTGCCGCGCCCATGACGTCCTGCTTTGCATCCAGACAGGCAAGACCGTCAACGATCCGAGCCGGATGAAGTTCTACACCGATCAGTTTTACTTCAAGAGCCGCCAGGAGATGGATCGGGTTTTCGGAGAAATCCCATTTGTGCTCGACCAGACGGTGGAGATCGCCGAGCGCTGCAGCCTCAAGCTGCAGCAGGTGAAGAATCCGTTTCCCGAGTTCGTCGTCCCGCCCGGCTTTACCATCGACACCTACTTCACAAAAGTTGCTCGCGACGGCTTCGAGGACCGCCTCCAATACCTGAAGCCGCTGGCCGATCGCGGTGTCCTGAAACACTCCATTTCCGCCTACGAAGCGCGGCTCGAAGAAGAGATCCGGATTATCCAGGGCATGAAATACTCGGGGTACTTCCTCATCGTGTGGGATCTCATTCGCTACGCTCGCGAGAACGAAATCCCGGTGGGGCCCGGCCGGGGTTCCGCCGCAGGCAGCCTGGTGTCGTATTGCATGCGCATTACGGATCTCGATCCACTTCAGTACGGGCTGCTCTTCGAACGATTCCTCAATCCGGAGCGGGTCACGCTGCCCGATATCGACATCGATTTCTGCATGAACCGTCGAGGCAGGGTCATCGAGTACGTCACCCAGAAATACGGGCGCGACAACGTTTCTCAGATCATCACGTTCGGCACCATGCTGGCGCGCGGGGTCATTCGCGACGCCGGGCGGGGCATGGAAATGACATACGCCGAGGTGGACAAGATCGCCAAGATGGTGCCGCTCGAATTGAAAATGACGCTCGACAAGGCCCTCGAAGAGAATCCGGACCTCAAGAGCCTGGTTCAAACCGACGAGCGGGTGCGGGAACTGGTCGACGTGGCCAAGCGCCTGGAGGGTCTCGCCCGCCACGCTTCAACGCACGCCGCCGGCGTGGTGATTTCTCCGCAGCCTCTCACCGAGTTCGTCCCGCTCTACAAGTCCAGCAAGGACGAAATCACGACGATGTATCCGATGACGGACGTCGAAAAGATCGGCCTGCTGAAAATGGATTTTCTCGCGCTCACGACGCTGACGATCATCGACGACACGTTAAAGATGCTGAAGCAGCACGAGGGACTCGAGCTCGACATGGACACGCTCCCCCTCGACGATGCCAGGACGTACGAGCTCTTCGCCGCCGGCCTCAGCGACGGCGTTTTCCAGTTTGAAAGCTCGGGGATGAAAGACATCCTTCGGAAGTTCAAGCCCTCGAGTATCGAACATCTCACGGCGCTCAACGCGCTTTATCGCCCCGGACCGATTGGCGGGGGAATGATCGATGACTTCATCAAGCGCAAACACGGCAGCAGGAAGATTGAATATGAACTGCCGGAATTGAAGGCGGTGCTGGAAGAAACCTATGGCGTCATCGTCTACCAGGAACAGGTCATGCAGATTGCCAATATCGTCGCCGGGTACTCGCTCGGCGAAGCCGATCTGCTGCGACGCGCCATGGGAAAGAAGAAAGCTGAAGAGATGGCGGCACAGCGCGAAAAGTTTTTGGATGGTGCGCGGGCCAAGGGTTTCAAGGATGAGAAGAAGATCACGCGGATCTTCGACCTGATGGAGCAATTCGCCGGCTATGGTTTCAACAAGTCACACTCGGCAGCCTATGCGGTCCTCGCGTACCGTACGGCGTACCTCAAGGCGCAGCATCCTCAATATTTCATGGCTGCGATCCTGACCAGTGAGCACGGGAACCAGGACAAGGTCGTGAAGTACATCAACGAATGCCGGGAAATGCAAATCGCCATTCTGCCGCCGGACATCAACTCGAGCGATGTCAACTTCACGCCGACCCGGACCGGAATCCGTTTCGGTCTGGCTGCCATCAAGAATGTAGGCGAGACGGCGATCACATCGATCGTGGCGAACAAGCCGTTCAAGTCTCTTTTCGATTTCTGCGAGCGCGTGGACCTGCGCGGAGTCAACAAGCGCGTCGTGGAAAGTCTGATCAAGGCCGGAGCCTTCGATAGCGTGCATACCGAACGCGCGCTGCTGTACGCGAATGTCGACCGGGGAATGGATTGGGGCCAGCGCAAGCAGCGCGAAAGGGAAATCGGACAGGGGGGCCTCTTTGGAATGCTGGGCGGAGGCGGGAATGACGACAACCACGTGATGGATCCCGCCGAATCGTGGCCCGAGGGTCTGAAGCTCAAACACGAGAAGGAGACGCTGGGCTTCTACATCACGGGCCATCCGCTTCGAAAGTACGCCGCCGAAGTGAAGACCTACGGCAACGCCACGACGGGAGTCCTGGTGGAAAAACCTTCGGGCTTCGACATCTCGATCGGCGGCCTGGTTTCCGCTCTTCGCACGATGCGAACGAAGAAAGGCGACCTGATGGGCGTGGTCCTTCTCGAAGACTGGGAAGGCATCGTCGAGGTTCTTATTTTTCCTGAGACCTTTGCGAAGGTACAGCGGCTTCTGGATACCGATGCGCCGGTTTTTGTTCGTGGCAAGCTCGATAACGATGAATCCAGTGCCAAAATCCTTGCGACCGATGTTTTCCCAATGGAGCGGGTGAAGGAAATGTTGAGCCGGACGGTCACGATCCGCATCGATACTGCATGTGCTCCAGCTGATATCGCAGAACGGCTCCAACCCATCATCGATGAAAAAAGAGGGTCGGCCGAGGTAATCTTTGAGCTAGAATTTCCAGGTCGGTTCACGGCACTGGTCCGGCCAAATCCGTACGTGAAGATCTCCCCGGACCGCGAATTCGTGGAGTCCGTTGAACGAATCTGCGGACGCGACACGGTGCGCCTCAGTTAGCGGCAAGTTGCCGCGGCCAGCGCGCCCTCCATGGCGACGCTCAACCCATCCTTGGGAGCGCACTATTTCTATGGAAAACCTGTCCGCGTATCAGAAGGTTCAGCTCGCACGCCATCCTCAGCGTCCATATTTCCTCGATTACGTCGAGCATTTATGCCCGGACTTTGTCGAGATTCACGGGGATCGCAAATTCGGAGACGACGCTGCAATCGTCGGCGGTTTCGGCCTTTTCCGCAACACGGCGGTGTGCCTGATCGGTCATCAGAAGGGAAGGGATACCAAGCAGAAGCTGTATCGCAATTTCGGGATGCCAAAGCCCGAAGGCTACCGCAAGGCGCTGCGCATCATGAAAATTGCCGAGAAGTTCGGCCGTCCCATCATGACGTTCATTGATACTCCCGGTGCGTACCCTGGGATCGACGCTGAAGAACGAGGTCAGGCTGAAGCCATCGCCTTCAATCTGCGCGAGATGTCGCAAATTCGAGTTCCCATCATCGCCACAGTCACCGGTGAAGGCGGTTCAGGCGGCGCACTGGCTATCGGCATCGGGGACCGCGTCAACATGCTCGAATGCTCGATCTACTCGGTCATTGCTCCCGAAAGCTGTTCGGCCATCCTCTGGCGCGACCAGAATCACGCCGCCGAAGCCGCCGAAGCCCTGAAGCTGACTCCCGAAGATCTGAGAAAGTATCAGCTCATCGACGAAATCATTCCCGAACCCGAAGGCGGAGCACAAAATGACCCTGCCGGGATGTGCAGGCAACTTGCCACCGTTCTGGAGCGGCAACTCCGCGAACTCTCCACCGTCAGCGCCGACAAACTCCTCGACTGCCGCTACAAGAAATTCCGGACCATGGGCGCGTTCGGGGAGTAACCTGCTCTTCGAACGTTTTATCCCGATGGCGCAGACGGCGACAATCTACAACCTGAGCATCGATCTAGTAAGGGAACTACGACAGGAAAAAGCCTCTGGCAGATTCCTGCGGCGACTGACGGTCATTGAGGTGAAGCAGTGATGCAGCAGATTCTTGTTTACGGAGACTCGATTTCGTGGGGAATCGTCCCCATGACACGGAAACGGTTCGCTTTCGAAGCACGATGGCCGGGCGTGATGGAGAATCGTCTCCATTCCGGCGGCCTGGCCGTGCGGGTTATTGAGGACTGCCTGAATGCGCGCCGTACGGCGTGGGATGACCCCTTCAAGCCGGGCCGAAACGGTCTCATTGGTCTGGCGCAGCGGATCGAGATTCACTCGCCGCTGGCGCTGGTCATCGTGATGCTGGGGACGAACGATTTTCAGTCGATGCATACCAACAATTCCTGGCACTCGGCACAGGGAATAGCCGCGTTGGTAACGGCGATCCGGCAGGCTCCGATCGAGCCCGGGATGCCCGTACCTCCGGTTCTTGTGGTTGCGCCGCCGACCACACTAAATCCAAAAGGACCCATTGCCGAGAAATTCATCGGAGCCGATACAAAGAGTGTGGGTCTCGCAAGCGCGTATCGCGAAGTCACGACGGCGCTCGGTTGTCACTTCTTCGATGCGAGCACGGTGACTTCATCCAGTCGAGTGGACGGCATCCATCTCGACGAAGATCAACACCTCGCCCTGGGCCAGGCCATGGCCGAGGTTGTCCGGCCCATTCTCTCCGCTCAATGAAACGAAGAACGCGGGCTAAAGCCGCGACTACATTTTGGAATATTGATGCTGGCTCCTTTTGATCTGATCGCGCTTGATGCCGATGACACGCTGTG
>QHXD01000823.1:766-3193 GCA_003223895.1 Acidobacteriota bacterium | reverse complement strand
ATCCGAGCAACATACCCTGTTAGATGCACGAACCCTTCCAACGGCAAATTTCCCGGCTGTTCGTTCAAAGTGGAATCGCGAGACACACTCGAACCGCCATAAAGCCCATATTTTGAGGGCCGTGGATGCGATGAGTCTTTGGAAGACAGTATGCGAGACATCCTTCGAGGGCAAGCTGATGAGATTTGGTCGGATCCTTCTCCTGGGATCGTTTCTTTTTTACCTCCATGGTGAAAGTGCTTTCCCGGCTGAGGTTCTGCGAGAAGCGACTACAGTCACGTGCTCGCAGGGCCGCAGAGCAAGGGTCCAGTTGCGTTCCACGGATCGCCTGCCAGATGCCACTGGCGTAGCGAAAGTGGAACGCCAGGGCGGCATCACCACTGTCGCAGCCGAGCTTGACGGCCTGAAACCGGCAACCTTGTTCGGCGGCGACTACAACACTTATGTGCTCTGGGTGGTGTCGCCCGACGGCCAGATCATCAATCTTGGGGAGTTCATGTTGGAAGGGACGCGAAGCCAGTTGCAGGCCACGACGAACCTCTCGGCCTTTGCAATCTTCGTGACAGCGGAACCACACTATCTCGTTACCATTCCAAGCGCCTTCGTCGTGTTGGAAAACGAGGCCGGTAAACACGGCAGCACCATTCGCCATCCCATCCTTCAAGGAATTTACAACTTCGAGCGCGGAAGTCTCGAAGACGTCAAGGAAGCCAGAGGCAAAGTCCACACGGAAGTGAAACAGGCATTCACGGCAGTTCGGTTGGCGCATCGCGCGCGCGCCGATGTGCTGGCAAAAGATGAGCTGAGCCAGGCCGAACACGCTCTCGATGAAACGCTGCGCTTGTTTCGTCAAAGAGCGGATCAAAACGAAATCATCGCGCAGGCGCGCGAGACCGTACGGCTCGCAGTGGCTGCGCAGAACCTCGCTGAGGATCGTGCCTTGTTGGGAGCTCGAGTCGTTGCGGAAGGCTCGGGAGGAGGAAACGCTGAGTCCCAGGGGCGCGATCCGCGAGGTGTCCAACAGTAAAGGAGATCATTTGAGTATGTCGAAACGTTACCGTGTATTTGTGACAGTTGTTTCATTGGCCTTTCTGACTGCGTCCCTCGCGCTTGCCAAGGCTAACGATGCCGAACGCGACCGGGCCAACAAAGCGGCATCGGTGCTGACGGAAATCATGCAGGCGCCCGACAAAGGAATACCCGACGAGCTGATGGCGAATGCGAAAGCCGTCGCCGTCATTCCTCACGTCGTGAAGGGCGCATTCGGTCTCGGCGGTCGTTACGGGAAAGGACTCGTTTCGCACCGCCTTCCCAACGGCAGATGGAGCCCGCCGTCGTTCATGGAGATTGGTGGCGGCAGCTTCGGTTTGCAGCTTGGTGTGGAAGCCACAGACCTCGTCCTTGTGTTCACCAACGAGGAGGGTTTCAAAGGCTTGCTCAAGGGTAAGGTAAAGCTGGGCGCAGACGCCAACGTAGCGGCCGGCCCGGTTGGACGCACGGCCGAGGTTGGAACCGACGTCCTTCTCAAGTCCGCGGTCTTCGCGTATTCCCGCTCGAAGGGACTCTTCGCTGGAGTCTCGCTCGATGGTTCTGTAGTCACCACCGACGATGACGCCAACAAGGACGTCTACGGAAAAGCCGTGACCGGTGAGGACGTTCTGCTGAATGGCGCCGTCGCGACGAACGATGTCGTGAGGCCATTCGTCGACGCCCTCGGAAGATATTCACCGTCGCGGCCGCCTCGTACCAGCACGCAGGATTGAGTTTGGCAACCAGGTTCTGACAGCCTGGTTGCCTTGTTTGTCAGAAACTGAACGGAGGTAGCAATTCATGAAGAAACTCTTAGTCCTTTCACTAATCTGCATTCTCTCCGGTCTTGTCCTGATCGCATGCCAGCGCGATCAAGGAGTTCAGGCCGGCAATGAGCAGGGAAGGACCGACACTTATCAACCACGCTCTGCCCCTAAAACGCCAGCGGAAGAGAGCAACAAAAACTATTCTGCGGGCGAGCAACAGGAAATAAAGGGCGAACTCGTGCGAATGGACATGACCAAAAAGACGATCGTGGTTCGTACCGAGAACGGTCTGGAACAGACGTTCAAGTGGGACGACACCACCTCGGTCCAGGGAGTGGATCAATTGGCGACCAACAGCGCCAGGACGGCAAAACAACAGGCCTCGAACAGCCAGATTCGCAGCCTGATGGGCAAGGAAGGATCCGAGGTTACCGTGAACTGGAAAGATGAAAACGGCGCGAAGATGGCCACCAGCATCGACGTAACCCAGGCCAGCTCGAAGGCCAATTCCAAGACGGGTACATCCAAGAACAAGGCCAAGAGAAACACCTACTAACTGGCCGCAGCCACCTGACCACGACGCATGTCCGCGTTGTGGTAAAGTAGCCACGGATTACGCGTAATCCGTGGC
>QHXD01000823.1:0-660 GCA_003223895.1 Acidobacteriota bacterium | reverse complement strand
TTCTTTGCGTCTTTGTGCCCTTTGTGTCTTTGTGTTTTCTTTCCTTTTACTCCACAGTTCCCTGTGCAGTCGTGAAACCCGTTTTCGCGTGTCTCAATATCCACCGGATCACGCGTCCGTTGTTGTACACGTAGCTGACGATGTGATTCAGCGTGGAGAAGCAATGCAGTTCGCACTCCTTCTTCATTTCGCTGAGCTGCTGTTTATCGAACTTCGGCTTTCCGACGACGCCCCAGTCGTGGGTCGCGGAGTACATGGGGAAGCAAGGCGCGAGCGTGCCGTCCGTCCGGATGATCAGCGTGTTGCGGCCGGCGCGGCAGCCCCACGGTTCGATGTGTCCGCGCAAGAACTCCTTCATCTGAAGTATCCGCTTCTTTTGATTGACGATCTTGTAACCCTGCGCGTGCTTGTCTAGTATCCAATCGATCAGGTCATCCACCTTGGGATAGTCCGCTGGTGTGAGGAACGTACTGTTGTGATCGTGATGCTTGAAATGCGGCGCATCGATGAGCGGGGATTCCACAATGTGATAGTCGATCCCGATGTCAAGATCATGAGCAAGCTCTGTCAGTGCCTTTACATCGTCCATATTCGTCCGGCAAATGCAGACATTGAAAAACACCGTGTAACAATACTTCCGCATGTTTTTAAGCAGGTACT
>QHXD01000817.1:8411-11154 GCA_003223895.1 Acidobacteriota bacterium | reverse complement strand
GGGGATCAACCGTCGGTTTGAATGTAGTCGCGGGCTGAAGCCCGCGTTCGTTTATGGCGTAAGGACCGGAGCTTGTGGTAGAAGGTCGTGACTGAACAACCGGAGGCCAGGAATGAGATTCTCACGCGTTGTGCTCGCTGTGCTGGCTGCCACCGCCATTTTCGCGCAAAATCCGCAGCAGGTTGATTGGAAGGCACTTGAAAACGAGACGATGCAGCATTACCAGGCGCTGCTGCGTTTCGATACGAGCGACCCGCCAGGAAATGAGCGGCCCGCCGCCGAATACCTTCGCCAGGTGCTCGAGAAGGAAGGCATACCGGCCAAGGTGTTTGCTCTCGAGCCGAATCGGCCGAATGTCGTTGCGAGGCTGAAGGGCAGCGGCAAGAAGCGGCCGCTCCTTATCATGGGCCACACCGACGGCGTGAATGTCGATCCCAAGAAATGGACATTCCCTCCATTTGGCGCCACACGGGATGGCGGATATGTGTACGGGCGCGGCACCGTCGACGATAAAGACAACGTCGTCGCTTCCCTCATGACAATGTTGGAACTGAAACGGCGAAACGTGCCGCTCGACCGCGACGTGATTTTCCTGGCCGAGTCCGGCGAGGAAGGCACGACGCGCGTCGGCATTCAGTTCATGGTGAACCAGCATTTTCCGGAAATAGATGCGGAGTACTGTCTGGCCGAGGGTGGCGGCGTGACCCGCTCGGGTGGAAAAGTCACATTCGCATCTGTCCAGACGCTCGAGAAGATTCCGCGGGCTATCGAACTCACGGCAAACGGCATCTCGGGGCACGGATCGGTGCCGCTCAAGACGAATGCCATCGTCCATCTTGCCGCCGCGGTCGCCCGGATTGCTGACTGGCGCCCCCCGATACGCCTCAATGACACGACGGGCGTATACTTCGCCCGGCTGGCCGAGATCTCTTCTCCTGCAGAGGCCCAACGCTATCGGGACATCCTGAGCCTGGATCCGAAGAAACGTGCCGCGGCGGACGACTACTTCCTCGAGAAAGAGCCGCGGCATGCATCGATGATTCGCACATCCATTTCGCCAAACATATTCACGGCCGGTTATCGGATCAATGTAATTCCGTCGGAAGCAAAGGCGCTATTGGACACCAGGACCCTGCCGGACGAAAACCCCACGTTGTTCCTCGAACAAGTCCGGAAAGTAGTCAACGACCCGGCGGTGAAAGTGGAATGGGCCCAGCGCGACGTCCGGCCGGGCGCAGCGAATGGGCGTCTGGATTCGGAGGCTTTCAAGACCATCGAAGCCATGGCTACCCGGCACTACAGCGCTCCGACCTTGCCAACGATGAGCACCGGCGCGACGGATATGGCATATCTCCGCGGGAAAGGTATTCAGTGCTATGGGATCGGCCCTGCGACCGACGCGGAGGACGGTCCGAAAGGTTTTGGCGCTCACAGCGATCAGGAGCGCATGCTCGAAAGCGAACTGCACCGGTTTGTGCGGTTCAACTGGGATGTAGTCGTGGAACTTGCAGGTGCGAAGTAGCGGTACATGAAGAGAGGAGAGACTATGAGTACTTCGAAGCTGACTGCCGTATTCGTCATGGCCGTCCTTGTCCTGACCGGTCTCACCGGAAGCACAACCCGGGCAGCCGAGCGGCCTCCTGTTATGGGACGTAACGCCGGAGTATCTGCCGGCCACCCGCTCACGACCGCTGCCGCTTTTGAAGTTCTGACGAAGGGAGGAAACGCGTTCGACGCCGGCGTTGCGGCGCTCCTGGTGGGGGGCGTTGTCGAACAAGACCTCTATAGTCTCGGTGGCGAGGCGCTGGTCCTCGTTTTCCCCCGCAATTCAGGGAAGGTTATTTCCATCGTCGGCCAGGGTTGGGCTCCGAAAGGCGCGACGATCGATGGATACACCTCTCACGGCAAGAACCTGAACGGCGAGGGGCTCGATCCGGCGGTTGTTCCCGGGGCGCTTCACGCAGCGCTGACAGTGCTCGAGCGATGGGGCACGATGAGCTTCGAACAAGTGTCGGCCCGCGCGATTGAATACGCAGGGCAAGGATTTCCGCTGCGGCCCCGCACTGTTCAGTCGATTCAGGGGAACCTCAAGTTCTTCCAGTCCTGGCCGGAGAACCAGAAATACTGGCTGAAGCCGGACGGCTCCATGTACAAGGCTGGCGAGACCATCAAGCTGACGAATCTCGCTCGCACGCTGAGTCTCATGGTTGAAGCCGAGCGCGAGGCTTCAGCGAAGGGCCGCGCAGCCGCCCGGGACAGGTTCTACAAGGGCGACATCGCCGCCGATATGGTCGCCTTCCTCAAACAACATCAGGCGCCGTTCGAGAAGGACGACTTCGCCGAATTCTTCGCAAGAGTCGAAGAGCCGGCGACAACGAACTACCGGGGGTACCAGGTCTACAAACACTCGTTCGGCAGCCAGGGGCCCACGCTGCTCGAGGCTCTCAACATCCTGGAACAGTTCGATCTGAAGTCGATGAAACACGACAGCGCCGATTACATCCACACCGTCGTCGAGGCGCTGAAGCTGGCGTATGCGGACCGGGACAGCTACTACGCCGACCCCGCCTTCGTGCAGGTGCCCGCGGAAGGTTTGCTGTCGAAGATGTATGCTCGGGAACGTGCGAAATTGATCGATCCGAGGAAAGCATCGCGCGCTTTTGTGGCTGGCAATCCCCTGCCGTTCGATTCGAAAGTGAAGGAGTGGAAATACTGGGTCGCGAACATCACGGACGGCTACAAG
>QHXD01000817.1:2454-8404 GCA_003223895.1 Acidobacteriota bacterium | reverse complement strand
CAAAGACACGACCCACATCGCAATCATCGATAAGGACGGAAACATTTTTGACAGCACGCCGAGCGGCGGCTGGATCGGAGGCGCGGTCATCCTTGGTAAGACGGGAATCGGTATGAGCGTGCGGGGCGAGCAGTTCTGGCTCGACAAGACACGCGCCGCACAACTGCGGCCGCGGGCCCGGCCGCGCTACACGCTGACGCCAAGCATCGTCCTGCGGAACGGCGAACCTTTCATGGCGATCGGCACGCCGGGAGGAGACAATCAGGACCAGACCATCCTGCAGGCATTCCTCAACATCGTGGAGTTCTGGCCCGACTGGTATCCGAATCTGCACACGGCATTCGAGTGGCCGCGGGTGCAGACGTTGCACTTCTTCGGCTCGTTCTGGCCGCACACGCCGGGGTTCAACAAGCTGAATATTGAATCCGACATCCCTGATGCCGTATTCAAGGACCTGCAGTCCCGCGGTCACGATGTGAACAAGATCCGGCCGTTCAGCATCCAAAGTTGTGCGACAGCGGTACTGATCGATCCGGCCAGCGGGAATCGGATCGCCGGAGCGGACTGTTACGCGATGGCGTATTAGGACCGGGGGAACATGTATGAGCTCCATACCGAAAAACTCTTGCCGAGGCGACAGTTTCTGCGCCGCCTCGCCCGGCACGGGGGACTCGCTGGTGTGGTCCTGGTGTTGTCTCTCGTCGTTGGAATCCTGGGATTTCACTTTTTCGCAAATCAGCAGTGGCTCGATGCATATCTAAACGCGGCCATGCTGCTTAGCGGTATGGGGCCGGTTGGCGATTTCCAGGGCTCAATCGGAAAAATATTCGCCGGCATTTATGCGCTGTATTCCGGCATTGTGTTTCTTGGTGCCACCGCGGTATTTCTGGCACCTGTTGTGCATCGTGCACTACACAAACTGCGTCTGAGCGAGGACCGTAAGCGCAAATGAAAGAAACGCCAATCGCCTGCCGGATGGACGCCCTTACGAAAGAAGAGCGCGACCGGCGGGCCGAGCTCTTTGCCCGGCTTTCGGCCGCGGTTAATCAGATTCAGGAGCTGGCCAACGGTTTTTCGCTGACGGTCTCGCCAGTCCCGAACATCTGGATGACTGCGGCCGAGTTCATAACCCTGGAAAGCCGGTGTTGCCCGTTCCTGTCTTTCTCCCTGGAGGTTGAAGCAGAAGACGGCCCAGTGTCGATGCGGATAACCGGCCGGGCGGGAGTCAAACAGTTTCTTGCAACCGAACTCCACTTCGATAGAAGAGCTTGAAAGCCGGGAAGCCGGTATTCCCCTCCTGGGACAGGAGGGGTGGACGCGCCATCAAGAAAATGCTGCGAAGCCTCCTTTGAAAGGCGCGGCCGGGGTGGTCAGTTCGGCGAAAACGTAGGTGCGCCGGTCTGACCACCCCGTCTGCGCCGCTTCGGAACGGGAACTTTTTATTGATGGCGCAGCCACCCCTCCTGTCCCAGGAGGGGAATACGCTCGCCCTTACACTTTGATGCGCTACTGGGTTATCAAGGGACGGTCCCGGGAGAGCGATTTTCGAGGCTGGCTTCGGGCAGGGACGCTTGACACGTGGAGCACAGGCCGCCCGCCGAGAAGCTGGCTATGCGGAGATCGATTGTTCTTTTGGGAAGGTTCTCCCGAGCTTCGCGTCGTCGGGCTCGGAGTCCTCACCGCAGTGAGCTCCGACGAACGCATTCGAGACCGCAGATTCGACGTTCGTTACCTGACGCGGTATCTGCGCGCTTCACCGTCCGTGACCGAACTGAGATCCGACCGCGTGATCCGGACCGCCAGTTTTGTAAAGTCGGGGCCGGCTGGAACCGTCTTCCCAATTTCCAATAGCCAGGCATCTCAACTCTATGCTCTCTTGGTCCGTGACAATCCAAAACTACGAACAATCTGGCCGGATCTCGAGTGAAGGGAGAGTGTGATTGGGTAAAGGGCGGCTGGAGGCATTCAGCGATGGTGTGATCGCCATCATCATCACGATCATGGTGCTCGATCTGAAGGTGCCGCATGAAGGCGGCTGGCGCGCGCTCGGTCCCTTGATCCCTGTATTTCTAAGCTATGTGCTCAGCTTCGTTTTCCTCGGCATTTACTGGAGCAATCACCATCATTTGTTCCAGGCCGTCCAGCGCGTCGATGGTCGAATCCTCTGGGCGAACCTGCATCTGTTGTTCTGGTTGTCATTAACTCCCTTCGTCACCGGGTGGATGGGGGAGAACTTCGGACCATGGCCGGTCGCGGCCTACGGCGTTGTGCTAATGCTCGCGGCGGTCGCCTATTACATCCTTGCCCACGCATTGATTTCTCACCATGGCAAGAGCTCGGCGATCGCGATCGCATTGGGCAGCGACTTCAAAGGCAAAGTATCGATTGTGATTTATGCCGTGGCCATTCCCCTCGCTTTCTGGAATGCGTGGGCGGCGTGTGCGCTTTACGTCCTGGTTGCGATAATCTGGTTGATCCCGGACCGTCGCATTGAAAAGACGCTGGTTCATCAGGAGGTCAAGTGAAACGGATTGTCGTGATTCAGATTCTGGCGCTGCTCCTCCATGCCTGCACCAATAACGCTCCGCAAAAACAGCCGGGCGGGGGAGGCTACCTCGACTACTCAGGCCGGGACGACGTCCTGGGCGGCGGCGTGAAGTTGATTCCGGTGAAGACCGGGAATAATCCGACGATTAAGGTGCTCCTTTTACACGGCGGTCCGGCTGCCACGCATGAGTACTTCGAGGCATTCGACAGCTATTTCCCGTCGGCCGGCATCGAGTACTACTATTACGACCAACTGGGTTCTTTCTACAGCGATCAGCCGGACGAACCGGAACTCTGGGATTTGCCGCGCTTCGTTGACGAGGTCGAGCAGGTGCGCCAGGCGCTCGGGCTTAATCGAAATAACTTCTATCTGCTTGGCCACTCCTGGGGTGGCATTCTGGCGATCGAGTACGCGCTGAAATACCCGCAAAACCTCAAGGCGCTTGTCATTTCCAACATGATGGCCAGCATTCCCGCTTACAACGAATATGCCCAAAAGGTCCTGATGCCGGCGATGGATCAGACGGCTCTGGCCGAGATCAAGCGACTCGAGGCGGCCGGCGATTATGAGAACCCGCGCTACATGGAGTTGCTGATTCCGAATTTCTATGTTCATCATCTCCTGCGCATGCCGCAGGAGCAATGGCCGGATCCCGTAAATCGTGCTTTCAAGCACCTCAACCCCAAGATCTACGTTCCGATGCAGGGACCAAGCGAACTCGGCGCGAGCGGGAAACTGGTCAACTGGGACCGGACACTCGACATGGGGAGGATTACCGTGCCGACTCTGGCGATCGGCGCCCGATACGACACAATGGATCCGGCGCACATGGAAAAGATGGCGACCCGGGTGCAAAAAGGGCGCTACCTCTACTGTCCAAACGGAAGCCACCTTGCGATGTACGACGACCAGAAGGTGTACTTCGAAGGCCTCGTCCAGTTTGTTTTCGACGTGGACACCGGCCGGTTTTGAATCAGGAGAACGCTTGATGAGCAAACAAGAGAACACGATCGGAAAGATGAGCGGGAACTATGAAGGTTCAGGGACCTGGTACGATTCCACTGGAAAATCGATGAACTACAGCGTCGTTCAGGCCAATCGGGCATCGGGCGATGGATTTGAAATGGAATTCAAACATAACTTCGACGATGGGACCGCCACCGACGCGCATTTCGCAATGAAATGGATTGCGCCTTTCATCTTCCGTCTTGAAAGTTTCGATAAACCCATCGGAAACGGTTATTGCATTAATGAGTACTGTCACTATCACATGAAGATCGGCGAGACCTTTGTCGAGGCTGCGTATCGAACGACAGCCGATGGGCTCGAGGTGTTTGGGTCCAGCACCAGGAATGCGGAGGGCAACTACATCGCGTGGCACGAGAATCTTCGGCGAAAGGAACTTTAGGTGTCTCCATCGCCCCGAAGTCATAATCGGGAAAAGGTATTCCCCTCCTCTCCGAGGAGGGGAATCCATTACGGATAACAAAGGGAGGATGATCATGGCACATTATCACGATGAAAACGATCTCAAGTTGCTCAAGGAAATGTCCACGCTCGCGCCTGAGGATTTCAAAGCCTGGGCGAATCTTGACGCCATTGTTAAGCGGGAAGACGGCAAGATACCGCGCAAATACCGTGAACTCATCGCTATTGCTGTCGCGCACACCACGCAATGCGTGTATTGCATCGAAGTTCACACCAAGGCAGCCAAAAAAGTGGGCGCCAGCAAAGCAGAGGTAGCTGAAGCGGTACTGCTTGCAGCCGCGCTACGGGCCGGCGGCGCTGCGGCGCACGGAAGCCTTGCGATGAAGTTCTTTGACAACCCCTGATTCATATCGGCATAGTCAGCCGGGGAGAATGGAATGAAGTTTCGGATTCCTTGTTCTTTGATTGCGGTGGTGCTGCTGGCGGGCCTCGTCACGTCGCACGCAAGTCAGGCGCCACCGCCGGCTGTTCGGACGATCGCGGCGCCGGGGAAACCGCTGCCTCTGGAGGATGCGTCCGCGGGTGTCACGAAATTTTCATACATCGTGTATGGAGACACTCGGGGCCGCGCTGATGGTGTGGAACTTCAGTACGAGCACGGGCTGGTCGTGGACGGAACTACCCGGTGCGGTGGGTGATGAATACCGGCGATGCGGTGTTCGATGGAGGAGACGTCCGGCGATGGAATAACAGCTTCGTGGGCCTCGTTAATCGGATCACGACCGAAGGTGGCTTGCCGTATTTCCTAGCCCCGGGCAATCATGACGTCACCGTCGCTGAAAACCTGGACAATCCTCAGCGGCAGCAGGGATTGCGAAATTATCTTCAAGCGATGTCACAGCTGATCCCGCCCGATAACGCGCGGCGCCGTCTGGCCGGATATCCGACCTATGCCTTCGGCTACGGCAATACCTTCGTTCTGGCGCTCGACTCCAATATTGCGAATGACGCCACACAGTTTGAATGGGCCCGGAAACAGCTCGAGGGCTTGAATCGGAATCGTTACGTCAATGTCATCGCAGCCTTTCATCACCCTGTGTTTTCTTCCGGCCCGCATGGTGGGCCAAACCTCGAACTGCGATGAGGACGCGATACATGCCGTTGTTCCAGGCCCATCACGTCAGAACGGTATTTGCAGGACATGATCATTTGTTCGAACACTGGGTGGAGCGATATACGGACAGCTCCGGCCGGCATCGTATGGACCTTGTGACGACCGGGGGCGGTGGCGCTCCTATCTACACGTACCAGGGGGAGCCCGATGTCGCGCAGTACCTGAGAGAGAATCAGGCATCCAGAGTTGCGCTGGAACATCTCGCCAAGCCGGGTCTGGCGGCTGGAGACAACCCTTACCACTTTGTCCTCGTTCGAGTGGATGGAGATCGCATGGACCTGCAGGTTATCGGCGTGGATTGGGGGAGTGGCTGGCAGCCCTATCGCAGCAACCGTTCGGATTTGAACGACGCCCGTTGATGCTGAGACAGCTCTTTCGCACAAAAGGTCTGGACCGCCTCGTTGCTGATGCAGAGGACCCGGAGCATCGACTGAAAAAGGCCCTGGGGCCGATCGATGTAACGGCATTAGGAATTGGCGCAATCATCGGCGCCGGCATCTTCGCGACGATCGGAACGGCCGCTGCCGGCGACGCCACCAGGCCGGGCGCTGGTCCCGCATTGATCCTGTCGTTTATCGTCACCGGCATTGCATGCGGCTTCGCAGCGCTGTGCTATGCGGAGTTCGCGGCGATGATCCCCGTCTCCGGCAGCGCATACACCTATGCCTATGCGACGCTGGGTGAACTGGTCGCGTGGATCATCGGCTGGGACCTGATCATAGAATACGCGGTGGGTAACGTCGCCGTCGCGATCAGTTGGGGCAATTACTTCAAGACGCTCGTCGCAGGTTTCGGCATCG
>QHXD01000817.1:0-2433 GCA_003223895.1 Acidobacteriota bacterium | reverse complement strand
GGTTTGTTCGAAAGCGCGCCGCATATTTTCGGGCTGCCCATCGTCTTCAATGTTCTGGCATTCGCCATTGTCGCCCTAATCACGATCGTGCTTGTGATCGGGATTCGCGAAAGCGCCATGACCAATACGACGATGGTGTTGCTGAAGCTGTGCGTGCTGGGATTCTTCGTGCTCGTCGGCTGGGGTTACGTGAGAACCGAAAACTTCCATCCCTTCATGCCCAATGGTTGGGCGGGAGTGCAAACGGGCGCGGCGATCGTCTTTTTCGCATACATCGGCTTCGATGCCGTGTCCACCGTCGCCGAGGAGACGCGCAACCCGAGGCGCGATCTGCCGATCGGCATCATTGGATCGCTGATCATCTGCACGATCATCTACATCGTCGTTGCCGCGGTATTCACGGGCATCATTCCGTATGACGTCCTGAAGCAGAAACTGGCGACCGAACAAGCCGAACCACTCACGATGGCGCTGCAGTACGCCAATATCGGGAGGTGGGCCAACCTCTTCGTCGGGATAGTTGCGTTCGGGTCCGTGGTTGCACACACCGCCGTGCTGCTGGTATTTCAACTCGGCCAGCCGAGAATCTTTTTCTCGATGGCGCGTGACGGGCTGCTTCCACCGTCGTTCGCGAAGGTGCACCCGCGATTCCGGACGCCGTACGTCACCACCATTCTCACCGGCGTTGCCGTCGCGCTCTGCGCGATGTTCACCAGCATTGACGAGATGGTCGACCTGACGAACATCGGCACACTGTTCGCCTTCATTCTTGTGTGCATCGGGATTCTTATTCTGCGAAAACGCGACCCGAACCGGCCGAGAACGTTCAAGACGCCCCTGGTTCCTTTCGTTCCGATCCTCGGAGTGATTTCCTGTCTGTATTTGATGCTTGGTTTGCCGTGGATTACCTGGATCCGATTTGGGTTGTGGCTGGTAGTTGGAATGGTGGTCTACTTTTCATACGGATTTCGGAGGAGCCGTTTGTTGTAGAATGCAGTCCGTGTCCGAAGAGAAATTCCGCCAGGAAATCACCCGCTTCTGTCATCTCATTTACGAGAAGTGCTACGTTGCTTCGACCGACGGGAACGTGAGTGTCCGGCTGCCGGACGGCAACATCATGTGTACTCCGACCATCTGCAACAAGGGTTTTGTAAAGCCCGAAGACATGGTCATTATCGATAGCAAAGGAAAGAGAGTCAAAGGAGAGCGCAAGGCATCCAGCGAAATGGCGATGCATCTGCTCATATATGAAATGAGGCCCGATGCCAATGCCGTTGTTCACGCGCACCCCGCGTGCGCGACAGCTTATGCAGCCGCCGGTATTCCGCTGAACAAGGCGCTCATCTCCGAAGTTGTATTGGCGCTGGGCTGTATTCCGCTTGCCGAATACGGCACCCCCGGCACGCCCGAGCTGACCGATCAGTTGAGGCCGTTCGTCAAGAGTTACGACGCGCTGCTGATGGCGAACCACGGAGTTGTGACCTCCGGCGCGAACCTGGAAGATGCGTTCAACCGGATGGATACGGTCGAGCATTTCGCGAAAATTTCCATTTACACGAAGATCCTCGGCCGGGAGCGCCTGCTTTCGTCCGAGGACGTCGAGAAATTGTGGGTTCAGCGGCAGAAATACTACGGCCTGGATGAATCGGAGGCCCAGCCAAAGGACCCGATGTGTCCTGTAACGGACGGACTATCAGAGACGATCTCCCTCACTCGCAGTGAGCTGATCGATTTGATCGAACGGGTCGTTTCGACTTTGAAATGACCGCTAATTAGAAGGAGCGATGCATGGCAGTAGAAACTGCAATGGGTGAGGCTTTGGGAATGATCGAAACGCGCGGCCTGGTTGCGATGATAGAAGCCGCGGACGCAATGGTGAAGGCCGCGAAGGTGAACCTCGTCGGATGGGAGAAGATCGGATCCGGCTACGTGACCGCCATGGTTCGCGGTGACGTGGCTGCCGTGAAAGCCGCGACAGACGCCGGAGCGGCTGCCGCCCGGCGAGTGGGCGAGTTGATCAGCGTTCACGTCATTCCGAGACCGCACTCGAACCTGGAAGACGTTCTGCCGATCGGCAAGAGCACGAAGTAGTCATCGATCATGGTCCTGGCACGCATCATCGGGACAGTTGTCGCGACCCGCAAGGATCCGCGGCTCGAAGGAAAGAAGCTGCTCATCTGCCGTCAGATCGATCCGGACGGAAAGGACGAGAAGGGCTACTTCATCGCCGTGGATACCGTCGACGCCGGCTTTCGGGAACACGTCCTGATCGTCCAGGGCAGTTCGGCCCGAATGGCGTACGGTTGCAAGGACACGCCGGTGGACGCGGCCATTGTGGGCATCGTGGACCAGGTTTCACAGGATTGAACGCCATGTACCTCGGCAAAGTCATAGGCAACGTGGTTTGCAGCGTGAAAGAGAAAGTTCTGGAAG
>QHXD01000048.1:1331-10077 GCA_003223895.1 Acidobacteriota bacterium | reverse complement strand
CCACCCCTCCTGTCCCAGGAGGGGAATACGCTCGCCTCAACCAATCGAGAAATTTGGTTGTGGCTACGCCGCGTTGTGCCTTTGTGTCTTTGTATTTTCTACTGGCCTTCGATCCAGAGTTCCCCATCCTCAAAGTATTCCTTCTTCCAGATGGGAACGACTTTCTTCAGCTTGTCGATGGAGTAGTGGCAGGCGTCGAAGGCGGCGCGGCGGTGCGCGGAGGTGACGATAACGGCGACGCTGGTTTCGCCGATGTCGAGGTGGCCAAGGCGGTGGATCATGGCGACTCCGTCGATATCCCAGGCCTGGCGAACGAAGATGCCGATCTCTTCCATCTTCTTGAGCGCCATGGTTTCATAGGCCTCGTAGACCAGGTGCAGTGTGCGCTTTCCTTTCGAGTTGTTACGAACCACACCTTCGAAGACGCAAATGGCGCCGTCTTCCCCCCGCAGCATCCGGCGCGCGATCTTCTGCGCATCGATCGCATCCCGGGTGATCTGATAGATCTCGCCCGGCCGGCTGATGAGGAGCACATCCGACTGCACTTCACCTCCGCTTACGGGTGGGAAGATCGCAACTTCATCCCCTTCGTGGATGAGCGTCCGCTGATCGACATATTCTTCGTTGACCGCGGTCAAAACGATCCGCCTGTAGTCCTTGATGCGGGGGTAACTGGCCTCGAGATGCGTCAGCAGATCCGCCACAGTGGCGCCCGCCGGGACATCGAACTGCAGTTGCCGCGCGCCGACAATGTCTTTGAGGGTTGCGAAGAAAAGAAGGTTCACCTGCATTGTTTTGGAGTCTAGCACACTGCCTTTGTGCCTTTGTGTCTTAGTGCCTTTGTGGTTAACCACTAAGACACAAAGGCACAAAGGCAGTGTGCTAGACTCGACACAATGAGACGAACCGTTAAGGTGTTGCTTTTAACGTCTCTAGTCTTCAACGCGTGCACTTCCGCCCGTCTCTCCCACGATGAGGCGAGAAAGAAAATTGCCGAGATCGGCCGCTCCAATCTCGTCCCCGACGCGATCGAAATTCGCCGCATCGTGTCCCAGACCGATACCGAGGCAATCGCCGAAGCGAGCGTGACCCTGGCTTTCCAATTCAAGCGAACCAAGCCCGACAGCGAATGGCAGATCGCCGCTGTGCGCCTCGGCGACCGCGATTGGATCAGTCTCGACGAGCTGCTCTCCGCTATCAACGAGGGCCGCCGGAAGGTGACCATCGAAGGCCTCCGCAAGCTGGCCGATGGTATTGCAAAGTACAGGGATCGTAACGGCTCAATTCCCGACACGCGAGACATCGTCAGCCTCACGAATGTCCTCCATCCCGCGTACATCAACGATCTCGTGCGCGAGGACGCCTGGGGACATCCCATCGACTACCAAGTCAGCAGTGGCACGGCCTTTAAGCTGATCTCTCCAGGCCCGGACGGCCGCCGGGGAACGGCCGACGATATTGTGCTCGACAGCAGCCAGCCCGCTGCACCGTGATATAATTCACGCCCATGAAAACCACGAAGGTCGCGGAAACCAGCCTTCCCACCGCTTTCGGCACTTTTCGAATCTTCGGTTTCGAGTCCGAAGACAAGACCGACAGCCTGCTGGCGCTCGTTATGGGTACTCCTACGACCTGCGCTGAAGATGACGCGCCGCTCGTCCGCATCCATTCGCAATGCCTCACCGGCGACGTGTTTGGTTCCGGACGCTGCGATTGCGGTGACCAGCTGGACTTCGCGTTGAAGACGATTGGGGAGCGTGGAAGCGGCATCCTTATTTATCAGCTTCAGGAAGGCCGAGGAATTGGTCTGATGAACAAGCTGCAGGCATACGAGCTTCAGGACTCCGGCCACGACACGGTCGAGGCGAATCACCATCTCGGCTTCGAGGCCGACCATCGGAACTATACGCTCTGCGCTGAGGTGCTGCGCCAACTCGGAGTGTCCCGCGTGCGCCTGATGTCGAATAATCCGCGAAAATTCGAAGCCCTGCTTGCCGCCGGCATCCAGGTGGCTGAACGTGTTCCGATCGAGATCGCGCCATCCGAGCGAACCGAGAACTACCTCAAAACCAAGAAAGCCAAACTCGGGCACATGCTCGAGATGGTTTGAGAAAACCGGGATCGTAGCCGCGAATTACGCCAATGACGCGAATGGGGCGCAAAAAAACTCTTTGATGCGCCCCATTCGCGTCCTTGGCGTAATTCGCGGCTATGACCTCAGTTTTCTCGCGATAACCGCACACTCCCGGACGATCTCCTCCGCATCGGTCTTCATTTCCCTTCCTCCGATGTATGTCGCGCGAACGTTGTGCCGGGAGGCCGAGTAGACCATGGCATCAATCGGATCGTAGACGGGCTGCACGGCGGGATCACTCAAGTCCACCACAACAAAGTCGGCGCGCTTGCCGGGGTCGAGACTGCCAAGATGCCGGCTCAGTCCCAGGCACTCGGCGCCGCCCAGTGTTGCCATTCGAAAGGCGGCCTTCGCGTCCAGGGCTTCAAGCCGTTGAGTGCGGCCGCGCTGTTGGAAAATCGCGGCGCGCATTTCCTCGAACATATCGACGACGTTGTTACTGGCAACGCTGTCGGTGCCGAGACCGAGGCGGATGCCGGTTCCCCGAATCTCCGGAATTGGCGAAATGCCATGAGCAAGCTTTGCATTCGATTTCGGACAGTGAGCAACGGAAGGACCTCGCTGCCGAAGGATATCGAAATCGGTGTCCTCGAGATCCACGGCATGGACCAGAAGCATCTCGGGCCGCACCAGACCGAATCGATCGAGATAGGCGATCGGACTGCAGCCCGCGGCCGCAAATGGAATCCCGCGCTCACGAAGTCTTTCGGCGAACGGCCCGCTGCCGTGGCGGACGAGAAGCCCCTCTTCCTTCGACTCGGCGATGTGAGTGGTCATCGGGAGCGTCGCGCTCAAACTGTACTCGTTAACGGCCCCAAAGAGTTTCGAAGACACTGTGTAAGGCGCATGCGGTGAGACGCCGATGCGGCGAGTCTCGGTTTCGTTCGGCCGATACGTGTCGATCTTCTGCTGCAGACCGGCGAGCGCTTCCACGGATTGGCTTTCCGCAGGACCGAAGACCTCCTGATAAGCGACCCCTTGAAGGTCGAATTCCTGCATGGCCTGCCAGCCCGGTCCGAGGTCCATCACCTCGGCCACGCACGTCACGCCGGCGCGAATCATTTCGATGGCGCCGAGCCGGGCAGAGACTCGCATGTCCTCTGGTGTGAGCTGCTGGTATTTGGCGCGCGTGAGGCGAGGGATCCAGGTGGCAAACGGGAGGTCCTCGAGAAAACCACGCAGGATCGTCAGTTCAAGATGCGCATGCGAGTTGACGAAGCCCGGGATGATGGCGCAACCCGGGAAACTAACGCGATTGTGAGCCTCACTTGTCGGGTCACCGCCGATCCGGCCATTTTCGACCACGAGCCTGCCGTTGGGGATTGGAGGAGAGGAAACAGGGCACAGCCAGTCGGCTTCGAAGACGGTCATGCGGTGAAAAGTTGGGAGCGGACCGTTAAACGCTCGACTAGATCTTCCTTGACTCTGTAACCGATACCCGGGTCGGAGCGCTGGGTGATCTGGCCTTCAGAGGAAACTTCCACGGGAGGATCGATGATGTCTTCGACCCAGTAGCGCTTGCTGGCCGAGACGTCACCCGGAAGCGAGAAATTCTCCAGGCTCGACAACGCAACATTGTGCGCGCGGCCGATGCCCGATTCCAGCATGCCGCCGCACCAGACGGGTATGCCATTGTCCCGGCAGACATCGTGGACCGCGCGCGCTTCCCTGTGGCCGCCAACCCGGCCAAGCTTGATATTGATAATCCTGCAGGCGCCGATCTTGATGGCTTTTCGCGCGTCCTCGGCGGAGTGAATCGATTCGTCCAGGCAAATCGGCGTATCGATCTGCTTCTGAAGCTCGGCATGGTCGATGATGTCTTCGTGATGCAGCGGTTGCTCGAACATCATCACGTTGTACTTGTCCATCTTCTTGAACAGATCCACGTCAGCCAGGGTATATGCGGAGTTGGCATCGCCCATCAGCTTGATGTTCGGGAACGCGGCCCTTACCTGGCGGATCACTTCAACGTCCCAGCCCGGCTTGATTTTGATTTTGATCCGCCGGTACCCCGCCTTCACTTCGGTATCGATTTCGGCCAGCAGCTTGTCGATCGCAGGCTGAATGCCAATCGAGACGCCGCAGTCAATGCGCTCTCGCGTTCCTCCAAGCAACTTCCAAAGCGGAACGTACTTGATCCGGGCTTCGAGATCCCAGAGCGCCGTTTCCAGTCCGGCTTTCGCCATGTTGTGGCCGCGGATTTCACGAGCTTTCCTGCTAAGAAAGCCGGGAATGATGAAATCGCGAAGGACATGCCACGCGGTTTCCGCTGTCTCGTGGCTGTAGAAGGGACCTTCGCCTGCGGTTACTTCTCCCCAGCCGGCGTGTGCGCCATCCGTTACTTTGAGCAGAAGGATGCGCCGCTCCTGGGTGACACCGAAGCTCGTCTCGAACGGGTGCAGGAGCCGCATGTGCAGCTCCCGCATTTCAATCTGTTTAATGAACACGCGACGCTCCCGGGATAAGCAGATATTCGCTCCATTCGTCTTTCCGCTCAAATCCCGCGACGAAATAGTCTTCCTGAAAGTTTTTCAGCAACTGCTCGCGAACGCGCAACTGCACATCCTTCGCGGACTCCAGGCTCTGCTTCTTGATGGATTGAATATCCGCAGGAATGAGAACGCGGCGCACGTCACTTTCGATCTTTGGCCGGGGCCGATCAATCCACCACTCGGCAACCATGCGATCGGTTTCAAGGCCCTGTTGCAGGCGCGATGCCGGGGCACCATACAGATTCACGTAATACCGTGTTACGATCGCGCCCAATTTCTCGATGTTGAAGTAAGCATTCTTGGATTGGAGCGGCTCGAAGGTCCATTGAATAAGGTGAATACCACGCTGCAGTGCGTGATCCCGCTGCGCGTGCTTGAGGTTGAAACCAATGCCGGAGTTCCAGTAATCCGTCGCGACCGCCAGCATCTGAGAGTGCCAGTAGGTCATGCCGTCGCGAATTCCCGGCATTGCATTGAGAAATCCGACGAGGCGATCAGAATCAAATGCACCGAGGATCAATCCTCCGACGTGAGACTGAACCACGAACATCCGTATTGGCACGAGATCGATGTCCGCTAATTGCCAGGCCTCGCGCTGCAATTTAACGCATTGGTCGAATTCCGAAATTTCGGTAAGGGGCCGGATCGTCATGTGGGAAGGTTTTTGGACTTGGCTTTCTGCCAGAGCGTTTCCATTTCGTTGAGCGTGGTTTGCTCGAGCGTCTTGCCCTGCTTCGCAAGCTCGCTTTCCATGTATTGGAAGCGGGCCTTGAACTTTCGATTGGCTCGCTTCAAGGCAGACTCGGAATCGATCTTCAGATACCGTGCGATGTTCACGATGACGAACAGCATGTCGCCGATCTCATCTTCGAGGCGTTCGCGCCGGGTATCGTCCTGCCCTGCGGAGATCACTTCCCTGAGTTCGCGCACTTCCTCCTGAAGCTTTTCGAAGATTCCTTCGATATCCGGCCAATCGAAGCCCACGCGCGCAGCACGGGACGAAATCTGATGGGCTTCATGAATCGCCGGCAGCTTGCTGGGGATGCCTTCGAGCAGGGAGCGCTCGTTTGGCGTCCGGCTCTTCAGTTTCTCAGCCTTTTCCTGGGCCTTTATGGCTTCCCAGTTCTTGATCACCTCTTCAGGAGTGGATGCGGACTCATCGCCGAACACATGAGGATGACGGCGCACCAGCTTGTCGGAAATCTTCTCGATGACGGTGTCGATATCGAAGCGCCCGGCTTCTTTTGCCAGATGCGCGTGGAAAACAACATGGAGCAGCAGGTCCCCGAGCTCTTCGGAAAGACCGTCGAAATCGTTGTTTTCGATGGCTTCGAGCACTTCGTAGACTTCCTCGACCAGCATCGGCTTGAGCGAGTTGAAGTCCTGCTGCTTGTCCCACGGGCAGCCGGCCGGTCCCCGCAGGGTCGCCATAATTTCGACCAGCCTTTCGAATTTCTGCCCGGTCATAGGAACATTATGACCCAATTCGGCGACAGAGAAGAATTAGCCGCGAATTACGCCGATTACGCGAATGGGGCGCAAAAAAAATTCTTGATGCGCTCCATTCGCGTAATCGGCGTAATTCGCGGCTAATTCTTCTCTGCCCTCGAAATTAGGTCCGTCATAGACCGCCGTTACAGTGTGTTACATTCATCCCTGATGAAAGTTCTGACATCGCTGGCCGATGTGGAGCTGTCGCAACCTTCCGTCGTGAGCATCGGAAACTTTGATGGCCTTCATCTCGGACATCGCCATATTCTGAAAACCGTCGTTCAACGGGCCCGAGAGCTTGGTTTGCGATCCATCGCCATGACGTTTTCACCCCACCCGATCCGCTTTCTCGCGCCCGATCGCGCGCCCCGGCTGATCAGCACACTCGACCAGAAGATTCGGCTCATCGAAAACGCCGGCATCGACGTTCTATTCCTCGCCCGGTTCGATGAGGCTTTTTCCCGAATCTCGCCGGAAGACTTCATCCGCCAGTATCTGATCCACGGCCTCCAGGCACGATCGGTGTGTGTGGGCGGCAATTTCAATTTCGGGTACCGGGGGAGCGGAACGATTGAAAGGTTACGGCAATTCCAGGACCAGCTCGAGATCATCGAGATTCCTCCGGTTCGAATCCGCGGCACGCTTGTCAGCAGCAGCAGAATCCGCGAGCTGGTTGCGGAAGGAGCGGTCTCGCGGGCGTGCCATTTGCTGGCACGATGGGTTCAGCGCGAAGGCAACCTGGTTCCCGGTCGAGGGCGTGGAAGATCGGTGACGGTCCCGACCCTTAAGTTGAGTGCCGAAAACGAATTGATCCCGAAGATCGGCGTCTATATCACTCGCATCTCGCTCGACGGCCGGCCCTTTGTGGACAGCATCACCAATGTCGGCGTTCGCCCCACATTCCAGGAAACGAGCCTTACCCTCGAGACATTCGTGTTGGGTGCTTCGGTTCCGGGAGCCGCCGCAACCGCGCGGCTGGATTTCCTGAAGCGGCTCCGCGACGAAGTGAAATTCGAATCGCCCGATGCATTGCGTCGCCAGATTACCGCGGACATCCGCCAGGCTCAGAGATTCTTCCGCCTGCTGAAAACTTTCAGCCATGCCGGACACCATTCAAATTGATATCTACTCACGCCCGGCCTGCCACCTCTGTGACGAAGCCAAAGAGGTCATCGAGAGGGTCCGCGGGCGGTTTCCTTTTGCGGTGCGTATCATCAATATCGAGGAAGATCCGGCGCTGGAAACGGCGTACGGGACGGAGATTCCTGTCGTATTTATTAACGGCAACAAGGCCTTCAAGTACCGCGTCGACGAGGCCGAACTTGAAAAGAAGGTGAAGAGGCTGTGGAAAACGTAGACATTTTGACGATTGCCGCGCATCCGGACGATATCGAACTGACGTGCGCCGGCACCCTGATCAAGATGGTCGACAGGGGCTACTCGGTGGGCATCCTCGACTTGACCCAGGGCGAGATGGGAACTCGCGGCACCCCCGAAATCCGGGCAAAGGAGGCCGAAGCGGCCGCCGCGGTCATCGGCGCCAGGTTTCGGGAACGCATGAACCTCGGGGACTCGCGCCTTACCACTTCGATCGAAAACCGCATTGCCCTGGCGGAGAAGATCCGGATGGCAAAGCCCAAAACCGTGATTTTGCCCTACTGGGAGGGCCGGCACCCGGATCATTACACGGCCGCGACGCTCGGATATGAAGCCTGTTATGCCGCCGGGCTCAAGCAGTTGCCGGCAGGCGGCGAGATCCACCGTCCCAAGAAGATCGTGTATGCGTCGATGTACTGGGAAGTGAGGCCGTCGTTCACTGTGGATATCAGCCCGTGGTTCGACCGCAAGCTCGAAGCGATCAAGTGTTTCTCGTCTCAATTCTCCGGAGATCTTCGTGACGTTACAGAACTGTACCCGGCCTGGGGCCGCCTGATCGACCGTATCACCACTCAATGCAAGTACTTCGGCCACCTGATGGGCGTGGATTACGCCGAGCCATTCGTCGTGAAAGAGGTCATGGCCGTGGACGATATCGTGACTCTGCCGGTCGTGTCGGTTTGAGTTCCTGGAATGGACATCGGCGTGCTTTGTAAAAAGAGGTTGTATGGTTCAAAAAAAGTGCTTCCATTTCAAAACAATGCCGTCAAATGACTTGACACGTTTTAGGGTGGTCTTTACGATGAACCTACTTACGTTTCGGAGAACACCAAATGATTTATAAGGTTGGCCGAACCTGGATCACGCTCTTGCTGGTTGCCGTGCTCGCGGTCCCGTACACCGCCCTGGCCCAAGACAAAGACCAGACCAAGCAGGACAAGCAGGCAAAAGAAAAAGACAAGAAGAGCAACAAGAAGAACTCCGATGTCGAGAACATCGGAAACAGAAACATCAACAAGGGAAGCATCAACTTCATTTCCCTTGAAAAGGAAATTCAGATGGGCCGCCAGCTGGCGGCTGAGATTGAGCGTCAGGTCAAGCTGGTTGATGACCCGACGATCAACGAGTACGTGAACCGGGTTGGCCAGAACCTTGTCCGGAATTCGGACGCCAAAGTTCCTTTCACGATCAAAGTCGTGGAGTCGGACGAGATCAATGCCTTCGCTCTTCCCGGCGGGTTTTTCTATGTCAA
>QHXD01000048.1:0-1046 GCA_003223895.1 Acidobacteriota bacterium | reverse complement strand
GCGCAAGGCCGGGATCCGTATCCAAGATGTTCAGCACGCATCCGCCGACCGGCGATCGAATCGAGACGACGAAGAAGAACATCGAAGCGGTTCTTCCCGACAAAGAACAATACGTTGTTACGACTTCCGAATTCACGAAGATCAAAATGCAGCTCGCGAAGTTTGAGAATGAACGGCCCTCGAACCAGGAAAGCAACAAACCGAGCCTGAAACGCAAGACGTCGCGTCCCGACCCTGCGGACTCGGACGACAAGGACACGAAAGGCACGAGCACGAGCTCGAAAGATCCGAAGGCGAAGTCGAAAGGCGATGAAGCCAAACCGGACGATCGCCAACCCGATCCCGACGACCGGCCCAAGCTGAAACGTCGCGACGGCGGCCAGTAATTTCGAAGTCGCTAGAGAAATACACGGGGCGGCAACAGCCGCCCCGATTTTTTTGCCCCACGATTCTCACAAACACCGAAAACTCGTGTATCATTTTCTTTTGTCCACGGGGTCGTAGTTCAGCTGGTTAGAACGCCTGCCTGTCACGCAGGAGGTTAACGTGTTTCTGGGCGCCCCGTTGTCCGTTCCTCATTACCGTGGTAAATATCAAACCATGCCACTCGCACTATCGAAGGTCACTGCGCAGGGACAGACCTCAGTACCCGTTGAAGTCCGCCGAAAACTGGGAATCGGCCCAGGCTCTGTTCTCGAGTGGGACGATGAAGGCGAGGCCGTCGTTGTCCGCCGTGCAGGGCGATACACGTCCGAGGATGTTCACCGGGCGATATTCCCGCAGGGTGTCCCCGCCCGGCGAACGCTGGACGAACTCGCAGAGGGGATTCGGCGGCACATTAAGAAGCGACATGCGCGCCGTTGAAACGACTCTCCTGGTGCGCCTTATCGCCCGCGACGACAGCAAACAAGTGGCAGCCGCCGAGGCCTTTGTGGAACGGGGCGCCTGGGTATCTCACCTCGCGCTGGTGGAGGCGACCTGGGTTCTTTCAGCGGTCTACGAGTTGGATGCGGCAGGCATTGCAAGGGCGCTCGAGATGCTCTTGA
>QHXD01000822.1 GCA_003223895.1 Acidobacteriota bacterium | reverse complement strand
GCCAGTTGCCACAAGCTCATGGACAATATCGGTTTCCCGCTCGAAAATTTTGATGCAGACGCAACGTGGCGAACCAAACAGGGAGGCGACGGGGGAACTCCTATCGATCCCTCCGCTGAACTGTGGGATGGCACCAAGGTCAACGGGCCGGTCGAATTGAGGCGGGCGCTCCTGCACTACTCACCCGCGTTTGTCCGGAACATGACCGAAAAGATGATGACGTACGCGTTGGGTCGAGGGGTTGAATATTTCGATATGCCCGTGGTCCGCTCAATCGTGCGCGATGCGGATAAGAATCACGACAAGTTCTCATCCATCGTATTGGGTATCGTTAAAAGCGCCCCATTCCAGATGAGAACGAAGATGGACGAGAGTACGAACTAGGTTTTGAAGGGTTTAGAGTATTTATAAGGAGGCTGGACAAATGGTCATAACAAAGAAACATATTCCTCGCCGTACGTTTCTACGCGGTGTAGGCACCGCGATGGCTTTGCCCCTTCTGGAGGCGATGTTGCCGGCTCAGACGCCTCTACGCGAGACGGCAGCAAGCCCCGACAAGATGAGACGCTTTGTGGGCATATGGCATCCACATGGCGCCGCGCCCGGGTATTGGAGTCCCCTGCAGGAAGGTAAAGACTTCGAATTCTCGTTCATCACGAAACCGTTGGAGCCATTCCGTGATCGCGTGGTTCTCATCACCGGACTTGATGCAACGGCGGCCGCGCCCACTGCGGAAGAACCCGCGGGCGACCATGCACGCGGCGCGTGCATATTCTCCGGCGCCCGCCCACGAAGAGATGCAGTGAGTCCGTATCTTGGCCCCACGGTCGATCAACTGGTCGCGCAGAAGTGGGGTCAGGACACGATATTGTCGTCCCTTCAACTTGGGGTTGAAGACACCGGCAATTTCGGCAGCTGCAACTTTGGCTATAGCTGCGCCTACTCGAACTGTGTCTCGTGGCCTACAGCCACGCAGCCGCTGCCGACAGAGGTCAATCCGCGTGTGGCTTTCGAGCGGCTGTTCGGCGACGGAACAAGCCCCGAGGAGCGAACTACCGGACGAAAGCAGAACGCCAGCATTCTGGATTCGGTCACGCATGATCTGGCTCTTTTGACAGGCTCCACACCTCTACCGAGAACGTGCGCCAAATCGAGCGGCGGATCAAGATTGCGATGAGCAATTCCGTGAAAGAGCCCAGTGGAGAGGTCCCATTCGGCTTGCCGGAGAGCAAGCATGTCCATTACGGTCTGATGTACGACCTGATGGCGCTGGCCTTCCAGGGAGACATCACGCGCTCCATCACTCTGATGTTGGGCCGCGATCTGACGGGTCAAAGCTTCCCCGAATCCGGCTTCAATGGAGGCTGGCATGGATCGTCCCACCACGGCGACAAGCCGGACAATATTGCCCTATATGCCAAGATAAATCGGTACCACGTGCAGAACCTCGCCAAGTTTGTCGAGAAGTTGCACAACACTCCCGATGGCGACGGCACCATTCTGGATCACGTGCTGATCTACAAGGGAACCAACATGGGCAATTCGCATCGGCACGCGCATGAGAAAGTGCCCGTTGAGCTCATCGGCGGCATCGACGGAACCTTCAAGGGGAATCGTCACATCGTCTTCCCCGACAACGTGCAGAGGTGTTCGAACATGCTGTTGAGCCTTCTCGATCTGTATGGCATCCACCGAGACAGTCTCGGTGACAGCACAGGGCGTTTGCCGGGGTTGAGTTGACGCGCTAGGAATCTCGCGTGCGCGGGCTAAAGCCCGCGACTACAGTGGGGTCGCAACGGTGCGGCTCCCAAATGTAGTCGCGGGCTTTAGCCCGCGCCCACCGACTTAATCTGTGATGGAGAAATTTCGGATGAAATCGATGTTTGACAAAGCGGCAGTATGGACGGCTGTTCTGGTCCTGATGGCCGCGCTGGTCGCGTACCTGGCCGCGCCCGTCGCCGCACAAAATCGAGGAGCAACGCGACCCAAAGTGGACCGGCCTGACGGTCCTGTATGGCAAGTCATACGCAAGAACTGTATTCAATGCCATGGTATCGATGACTATGCCTTTTTTGCTCTGGATAAAACCGGATGGCAGTCGCTGCTCGATACGAAGCATAAGTCGCCGTTAGCTGAAGGCGCGCCTGTTCTTTTGGACCAGGACCGGAACATTCTCCTCGATTGGCTGGTAACGAAATTCGGCCCGACTTCGACACCATTTCCCAGATCGTATGTCCCTCCTGAGATCACCGAATTCTTTTCTGATCCCGAGGCCACCCTTGTTCTAAACCGGTCGTGCGTTTCCTGTCACGGTCTGGACAAGATCATGAACTCAAGATATAGCGCGGATGAGTGGCGCGTGCTCGCTGTGCAAATGAAAGCGCGGGGAGCCAATATATCGAATGAGGATTTGGAACGCCTCGTGGAGTGGCTCGGAAGAGTAAAGGGTACGAACGCGAATCAGTGATTATGCGAATAACGCCAGATTAACCACAAAGACACAAAGGGCACAAAGGCCGCTCGGTTTGACGAGCGGCCTTTGTGCCCTTTGTGTCTTTGTGGTTAATGACGCCACTAGGGCTTCTGCGAACGGCTTTGGCGGATGTAGTGAGGACTGTAGTTAAGACCGTACGGCGTCATTATTTTTTGGTTCTCTTTTTCCCGAACAAATTCCTCCTTAGAGCGGCGGATCTCGTCTAGTTCCTCGTTGGTGCAATCGCTCATCGTAATCTCTTCACGTGGCACGAAGAAAACCTGTCCGATCGGCATATTGTAGGTTCCGGAGATCCCCTCTCCGGGCTGAAGCACGTAGCGGAATTCGGTTTCGTGGGCGTACCAATCCGTCTCGACCCGAACGACCAGCATCGGAGCAACGGGACGCTCGATCATATTGAAGATTGGAGTGTAGACCGTATCCCACCCCGGCGGCGTCCGGAAATTTGTAGCCGCGCGCAGTGAAATCGCTCCGGGAGGTGTGCCGAGGTCTTCCGGAACGATAAATGTCCGCATCAGGCGCAGAGCGTCGTTGCGATTCATCGAGGTCTTCCGGCTGAGGATCGACACGTCTTCCCTGATCATTCCGATGCTGCCCATCGGCAACACGGTCGCGACGGAGAAGATTGGCTCAAAGTCCCCGGTCGGTCTGCTCAAAGAGTAGACAAATTGGTAACGTCCCTCTCCCTGGAACTCGATATGAAAGGATTCTTTCTCCGTAAGCGCAGCATAGACCAGGAATCCAAGAGAGCTGCCTGCCTCCAGCACGGGGCAGTGGCGCGCGTGCTGAGGCAGGAGAGGCCGCTGACCCTCGCGACGCGGTTTCATGCCTACACCGGGACGAATCGAGTTGTAGAAAAGCCGTACTTCCATGGACGCATAGTAGGCCATGAACGCGAGGTTTTGGATGAAAAAAATAGTCCTGGTCCTCGATGCTTAGCCGCGGAGCGGCGACAGAGTGTAGCCCCGGGCGCAAGCCCGGGGTTAACAGTTGTCCTGGAGCCCAGCCCCGGAGGGGCGAAAGATTCAAATGGACTCGATAAATCTTTCGCCCCTCCGGG